>PLMI01000165.1 GCA_003142435.1 Coxiellaceae bacterium
TAACCGGTAGCCGCAGGCTTTAGCCTGTGTAATTTTAACGTAATTCTACGCAAGCTAAAGCTTGCGGCTACCAAATCAAAAAAAACAGAAAATATGAATTATTCAACAACGCCATAAAATTGAACTGATTACAAAAAAAACATGAATAATTTTAATCCACTTCGTGGTTTAAAGCCAATTTTTTCCTTAAATATATTCAAAACGAATAAAGACATCTTTTTACTGATGCTTGGTGCATTTATTTTAGTTTTTTTTATGTTGAATGCAAACGTATTGTGGACAGCAGAAACACGTTGGGCGTCAGTTTGCTTAGAAATGCAGCTTCGGGGCGATTATTTTCATCCCTACCGTTATGGAATAGCGTATTACGACAAACCGCTTTTATCATATTGGCTCATCTTATTTTTTGCCGCATTATTTCATAGCTTCAATGAATGGGCGTTACGTCTTCCATCAGCGATATCCGGTCTTATCGCTGTTTATTGCACTTTCAAACTGGGCACAAATTTAATTAACCGCAAAACTGGGCTGTTGGCAGGATGGCTTCTTGTTACTACTTATTTTTTCGTTTTTTGGTCGCGAACTGCAACTGCTGAAATGATGACAGTTGCTGGCAGTATGTTTGCTGTTTTATGGTACTTCGAACATAAAAAAAATCTTAGTTTTAAAAACTATTTTATTTTCTTTTTAATTACTGCAGTAACCAGCCAAACCAAAGGCTTAATTGGTTTTACGATACCAGTGCTTGCTATAGCGGCTGATTTATTTCAGAACAAAGAATGGAAAAAACATTTGCGCTTGGATTTTTTTGTATCGTTATTATTAGCAACTGTTATTTATCTAATACCTTTTGGAATATCAGCGTATTTACCCGATGTTCAATCGCATTCCAGCGGATTATCCGAAGTGATTCGGGAAAACTTTCTGCGTTTTTTTGCACCATTTGATCACAAAGATCCTTTTTTTACTTATTTTATTTATCTCCCAGTTTATGTTTTGCCGTGGACGGTTTTATTTATTCCCGCGATTGTTCACGCATTTGTTAATTGGCGAAAATACAATCAGAATACGCGATGGCTGTTTAAGGCTGCCAGCATTTTATTTTTGTTTTTTACTATTAGTGGTTCAAGAAGATCATACTACGTATTGCCTTTAGTTCCTTTTGCTTCGCTAATTTCAGCTAACTGGATTTTTTTGCTTAAAGATAAGGTTAATTACCGAAAATTCTTTGATATAGCTGTAAAGAGTATCTTTGTGGTTTACTTTTTGCTATTCATTTGGTTTGGAATTACCTATCCAATAATTGACTTTAAATACTATGGTAATCTGAAAGATTTTGTTAAAAACGTAAAAAGCTTTGCTTTGAATAAAAACGTTTCATGGAATCAATATCAAATTTTAGATTACAAAAGCGAAGACAATCGAGCAATATTTTATCTTAAACCTGAAAAACCAGTTCTTGCAGTGACTGATGCAGAGCTACAACAAATTTTTAAAAATAAGAAACTGCAAGATAAAATTATTATTACAACACAAGAAAACCTTGCTCCATTTCAAAATTTAATAGATAGGAAATCCTTTATAGTAATAATTGAAAATAGCAAAAATAAAAAAGAAAATGTTGCTATATTTCAAGCCAATAATGAGTCAAAACATTTGTAAAAAATAATTATCATTTGCATTTTATGCTAATTTATTCTTAACAAAAAAAGTCAATCATGCACTACTGCTTCTTTTTGCATTTCCAATGTACGTGCAATTTCCCTTTCGCGGCTTATCAGTTTATATCGTCTAAGGTCATCGCTGTTTGGCGAATAATCCATTATCTCAATTCCTAATTCTTGTCCTGCGACCCATGCGAAAGACTGCATTAATTTTGTGCCGGCTATAATCTCGATACCTCCCCAGCCTTTAGCTATGGCTTCTCTTATCATAGCTAAGACAGCTTGAAATTGCTGGAAAACTAGGGTTCCGAAACCTCCAGCACCTCCTTCACTGCCTCCTTGGCCTTCACCGCCTTCTTCTTCAGTTTTCTCGCGATAAAAATGCGAAACGGCAGTACATAACATATCACCATAATCATATATAACCCAGTGGTTTGGCAAAAGGAGAAATTGTAAAGTGCGGTCTTTAGTAAGATGCGCTTCAGAATTGGCTAGTTGTAAATAGGGATAGCGATAATTGCAAATATATTCAATATCGTCATGAGTAAACGTTATAAAAGGCCCTTCCTCTATAAGAGTTAAGCCAAGTTTTAACAGATTTTTATCTTCTTTTTTTTCCTTTTCTCCCCAAATGCTCTCAAGGAGAGTTTCTGTTGTTTGTTCGGGCATAATTCCACACGAATTAAAATTAACTAATATGCATTTTTGTTTATAAAACCCTTGAAGATTGTTAAAAATATTATTTTTAAATCAAATTCAAGTGACCAATGATTAATATAGTTTAGATCATACTCTATTCGTTTTTCCAAATCTGTTGCCCCTCGCCAACCGTTTATTTGCGCCCAGCCAGTAATTCCTGCCTTAACTAAATGTTTCTGCATATAAGCTGGAATTTCATTTTTAAACTTTTCTACAAATATTGGTCTCTCAGGCCTTGGCCCTACAATTGACATATCTCCTTTTAACACATTAATGAATTGCGGTAATTCATCAAGGCTCGTTTTGCGCAAAAAACTTCCTATTTTAGTAACTCTGGAATCACCTGGCGTTGCCCAAATTGCTCCAGTATTTTTTTCAGCATTTACAGGCATGGAGCGAAATTTCAACATCTTAAATGTTTTTCCGTTCCATCCTATGCGGTCCTGACAGAAAAAAACAGGTCCTTTTGAACTCATTTTAACTAAAATTGCAATTAGTAAAAAGAGAGGGCTTATTAATAAAAGAATTATAACAGATAAAACCTTGTCTTCTATGTCTTTGATTAACTTATTGACTCCAATAATTGGTGAAGACAATATATTGATGGCTGACAGCCCTAGCACATCGGAAACTGATTGTTTAATAAAATCAAGTCCCATGATATTTGGAAAGTATCTGATAGTGATTAAAAGCTTAGACAATTTTTTTAAGAAAGCCTCGCCTTCGGTTTTAGACCATGAAGAGAACGCTAACCAAACTTCACTGATATCATTTTGGATTATATAATTTTCAATGCTGTCAAAAAAATATTGTAACTGTGCATTTCTATTAGAGCTGTTAGTATCAAAATTGCTGGCAAAAGTTTTCGCCACAAAAAAACCAGTCCATGAGGCCGCTTGAATGCGGTTAACCAAATCTGACGCAATATCAGCATCACCAACAATTATAATACGCTTTTGGTTTAAACCGCGCTTACGCATTATATGTAAAAGTTGACGCAGTAATAATCGAACCACTAGCATAAGAGCAAAGGCATAAATATGCCAAGTTATAAACCAAAATCTAGAATAGAAATAGCCGGTTTTTGAAACAAAAGCAGCTAAAGATAGAGTAAAGGCAAGCAAGATAATCCCAAGCATAATTGGCTTGATGTAATGCCAAATACTGCTTCCACGCAGTGATTTATATACACAAGCGAAGGAAAAGACAGGATTTAACAACAGTAAGGAAAAAATGGTAGCTAATTGATAATGTAAATTTAAATGCAGGTCTTTAAATTGCAAATAATAGGCAAATAAATTCGCACTTAAATATATAAGTAAATCAATAAATTTAATTGCGAACGACAATAAAGCTGAATGTTCTTTTAATAAAAATTTTGAAAGCATGGTTTTATATGAATGGCATTGCTGAATAAATAGTAATTAGTAAGTATTGTCATTCCCGCGAAAGCGGGAATCCAGACTTTTTGTCTATGGATCCCCGACTGAATCTTTCGGGGATGACAAATAATTAAGCCTTTCTGGACGCAAAGAGTATTTATTCAACACGCCTATATGAAAAATGTTGGGGCAAAATAGAAATGTCACCTTTCGGGCAAAATAGAGATGTCACCCCCCC
>PLMI01000128.1 GCA_003142435.1 Coxiellaceae bacterium
CATTTCTATTTTGCCCCAACATCCCCGAATGATTTTGTCGGGGATCTAGATTCCCGCCGTAGCTTTAGCGAAGGAGGGTTGTGGTTGAATAATTCGTATTTGTGTTTTTTGATTTGGTAGCCGCAGGCTTTAGCCTGCGTAAAATTGCGATTAAAAAACGCAGGNNCCGGTTAGAAATTTACAAATTACTTTGTTACATAAAACATATAATAACGTTTTTAAGGATATCGCGTCGTTTTGTCATTAAAAAATAGCGATGCAGAGCTGCCAGCTCTTTTTTGGCGGCTTTTAGCAAAATGTTGTATTTTTAAATATAAGGAAATTAGGGTTTTTTTAGCACAAAAAACTGTTTTTTAAAAACAAAGCGGATAACGAATCAAATATGATTACCAGCTCGCTATATGGATATAATCGCTTTTCAAAAAGAATATCTCTTTTGAGTGCGATGTTGGGGATATTATTTTTCTTTTTCCCAGAAGTAATTTACGCACTTCCGCAAGGAGGCTCAGTGGTATCAGGAAATATAACGATACCTCAGAATGAATCAGGATCAGCAACCGAAACAATCACACAAAAAACGCAAAAAGGAATTATCAATTGGAATAGTTTTAGTGTAGGGGAAGGTGAACATGTTTACTTTCAACAACCAGGAAAAGCTTCAATTACGTTAAATCGAGTTACAGGAGATAACGTATCAAATATATTTGGTGCAATTAGCGCCACAGGTCGAATTATTTTAATCAATCGCGCAGGAATAATTTTTGGGCCTAATTCAAGAGTGGATGCTTCAGGATTAATAGCAACTACCGCAGATATGACAAATGCGCATTTTCTAAATGGTCAATACACGTTTGTAGAACCGCAAAGCTATGCAGGCGGTAATGTACCAAAAATAATCAATAGCGGAACAATCAGTATAAGAAATGAGGGATTAGCAGCGCTAGTTGCACCGCGTGTAGAAAATTACGGCATAATTGAGGCAGACTTGGGTAAAGTTGTAATAGGTTCATTTCCGCCTACTTCGCAGTACACACTGGATTTATACGGTGATCAGCTAATAAATTTTTCTATAGATCCAGTTATTGCAAAGCAAGCATTGAGTAATACAACAGGTGACGTAGGTATCGTGAACAGCGGGACCATTATTGCTCATGGGGGCAAAGTACTTATAACTGCAAATGCTGCAAGGGATGTTGCAGATAGCGTAATAAATATGAGCGGTGTTATTGAAGCTAATTCCGTAGCCGAAAAAAAAGGTGAAATTATTTTAATGGGTGGAAATGAAGGGGTAGTGCATATAAGCGGCAAAATAAAGGCGCGAGGTGAAAAAAGCGGAGAAAAAGGCGGTAAGGTTACCGTGGTTGGTCAACATGTAGGTTTGTTTGATCAAGGACAAATCGATGTTTCTGGAATGAACGGGGGCGGGGAAGTTTTATTCGGCGGTGGTCCAAGAGGAGCTCAGGCTTTGCCGATATATAATGCATTGAATGCCTCGGCAGTTTTTGTAAGTGGAAATGCGCAAATTTTAGCGAATGCTTTAGAAGATGGGCAAGGAGGTCGCATATCTATTTGGGGTACTGATGCAGCATATGTTTATGGAACATTGCAGGCAAAAGGAGGACAGTTTAGCGGAGATGGTGGACTTATAGAAACATCTGGGCACTATTTAGACGTAGATAATATTAGCGTTGATACCAGTGCTGTTAATGGTATTTATGGCGTTTGGTTGTTGGATCCATACAATGTTACGATTTCTCTAGCTGCTTCTTCAGGAGGAACTTTTAATTGTGGCGGCGGAACATGTACTTGGGTACCAAGTGCGACGGGGTCAAACATACAAAATGCACAACTCAACAATTTTTTAATACTAAACAATGTAATTATTGATACATCAGGAGCAGGTCTTGAACTAGGGCGCATAACTGTTAACGCTCCTATTTCATGGACTAATTCTCCCAATCCTCTTACTTCTCTTACTTTTAAACCAGCTACACAAAGTTATTCCGCTGGTGGTGGTATCCTCATTAATCAAAATATAACTGGTTCCGGTAATTTAATTTTTGTAGGTGATGTAGCTTTAAATGGCACTATTGCACTACAAGCAAAAAGTATAAATTTTGGCGGGAATATAGATACTGCAACTACGCCAGCCGATCTTACTGTAACTGCTAATAGTGGCGGCGTCAGTTTTAATCAAATAGGTAGTTCGAATCCCCTTAATAGTTTAAATATGACCTCATTTGCCGGTTTTACGTTACTTAGTCCTAATGATACTACTGTAACTACTGTTGGATCACAAACATATACCATTAATGGAGGCGGTGTTTGGTCTGCTAGTACTCCTAATAAGAGCATATTTTTGTCAACAACAGGAGTAGGAGGGACTGTATCCATAACAGCTCCCTTTGGATTTGATTCAGCACTAACTGATAACTTAACTGTAAACAGCAATGCTATATTTAGTGGGATAATTGGCAACCAAACAGTGGGAGGGCTTAAAACATTAACTGTTAATGGCATTACGACATTGGGAACTAGCGCTCCCGGACAGGTATATACTACTGGATTTCAAACTTATAATGGACCAGTAAATATTTATGGTAGTGGAAATAATTTGTTAAAGGGGTCGACTGTAACATTTAATAGCACATTAGATAGCCAAACCCCGACAACAGGGGCTTTACAAATTACAGGAAACGCGGAATTTAATCAAAATGTTGGAGCAACGTATCCTCTTACTTCACTTAGTGTAAGCGGAAGTTCAACTATAGCACCAACATCAATTACTACCAGTGGTTTGCAAAGTTATACGGGTACAGCTACATTTACCAATGTGAGTCCGGGTACGACTTTGACAAGTAATAGCGGTGGAGCAATTAATTTCTTATCAAGGGTAGAGGGGCCAGGTGCTTTAGATATTTCTACATCAGGCGGAGCTAAATTTGGCAGTACTGTTGGAGCTACTACTCGACTTGAAAATCTTACCGTTAATGCCGGTGCAGGATTGACGCTCAATGGTCTATCTATCAGTACTATAGATTTTCAGACGTATTTTAATAATATTACTTTATCTTCAGGTACTACAAATTTTTCCGGTAGTAACATTTTCTTGTTAGGAGGATTAAACGATCCTACTAGTAATCTAATTATAACTGGGAACGCTTTTATTGATAATGATTTGACTTTGCAATCATTAAACGTACTAAATAACACAGAAGTTTCGAATACTTCTCCAGTTAATATAACTACTTCCGGCTTGCAGAATTATGGAGGGATATTTACATTAGATACACCGACGCTTAACATTTCTGCAAGTGATACTCATTTCAACGATACAGTAATAATGGCTGATTCAACGCCGCGTACCCTTAACATTAATAGCGGAAATGTAGCTTTTAATGATCAAGTAGGGACAATCTCAATACCTTTAGGTGCTCTTAATGTTTTAAATGGTTATACAACTACAATTACAGCTCCCGTTTACGCTACAGCCCAACACTATTCTGGTTCAGTTAAATTAGCTGGCTCAGGAATTATTTTGAGTGGTAATACTGGGGTTTTTGACTCAAGTGTAATTGGTAACGGTTTTGATTTAACATTACAGTTTCTTACGCAGACGACAAATATCAATAGTTCTATTTTTAATGGCATAAGAAATTTTGCCATTCTTACACCTGCTAATATAACTGGAAGTATGACAACTTCTGGAACGCAAACATATAGTAATACCGTAAATTTAGTAACTGGGGCGACGTTGACTGGTACGACAATTACTTTTGAACCAGGAAGTACATTAGATGGTGCTAATGGGCTTACAATTACAGGAAATGCAGTATTTCAAGGACCCGTTGGAACCACGACTCCGCTTACTTCCTTATCTGTAACCGGAACAAGCGACATTAGTGATAATGTATCAATAAAAACCACCCTAACTGGGCCACAACATTATACAGGAGCTGTAACTTTAGAGGCTGGTAGTTCCGGGGTTAATTTAAGTGGTTCTACAATTACTTTTGTAAACACTGTAAATGGAGCAAATTCACTAGCTATCACAGGGAATGCAGTATTTGATTCAATTGTTGGCGGGTTAACTCATTTGACAGGTTTGAGCGTAACCGGCATGACGACTTTAGGATCAGGAGCATCAGCCATAACTACGGATTTATTTATTGGGTCACAAACCTATACAGGATTGGTTACACTTGGAGCGCCTCTTACAACTTTTACTGGACTATCGGGAACATTTACTGCCGGAGTTACTGGAGGAGGGCATAGTTTAACTTTGAATTTTCCCAGTACAACAACTGATATCAGCAATGCTTTCAGCAATATTCTTAATTTTGAATCCTTAGGCCCGGTGAGTTTTTCTGGTTCTGGAAGTGTAACCACAACCGGTACACAAAAGTATGATTCTCCTGTTACCTTAAATGCAAGTACTAATCTTACAGGATCAACAGTCACATTCGGTTCCGGGAGTACAGTAAATGGAGGTAATGCCTTAACCATTACAGGAAATGTAGCATTCAATTCAAATGTTGGTGCTATAACGGCACTTACTGGTTTATCTATTAGCGGAGCCAGTTCAATTAGCGATGCTGTATCTATTACTACAACTGGGACACAACAATATTCTGGACCCGTGGATATTCAAAGTGGCGGTGGTGGAATTAATTTAACCGGATCAACAATGACTTTTGGAGATACTGTAAATGGAACTAATGCGCTTAGTATTTCTGGTTCTCCTGGAAACGCCGTATTTAATGGATCACTTGGTCTTGTAAGACCTCTTGCTAGTTTAACTGTTAATGGCAGCACGACTTTAGGTTCCGCGGCCACTGATGTAAAAACTATTGGCACACAAACTTATACAGGAACTTTAACGCTGGGAGCTCCTACAACTACTTTAAGAGGGGATACTGGAATATTTACAGCAGGAGTTACGGGAGGAGGCCATAGTTTAATTTTGAATTTTTCTAGTGATGCTGACATTAGCAGTGTGTTCAGCAATATTCTTAATTTTGAATCTGTGGGTCCCCTTAGCTTTTCAGGCTCTGGAAGTGTGACTACAACTGGTACACAAATGTATGATTCTGCAGTTACTTTAAATGTAAATACTCATCTTACAGGAACAACAATCACTTTTGGTTCTGGGGGTACAGTAAACGGAGCAAATACACTTGCTATCACAGGGAATGCTGTATTTGATGCAATTGTTGGTGGATCAATCCCATTGACAGGTCTAAGCGTAACTGGAACAACTACGTTAGGATCAGGGGCGACAGCAATAACGACAGATCTTAGTACGGGAACACAAACTTATACTGGCCATTTAACATTAGGAGCTCCTACAACTACTTTTATGGGACAATCTGGAACGTTTAGTGGTGGTATCGTCGGAGGAGGTCTCAGTTTGATTTTGCATTTTTCTAGTATGGCGACTACTGGCGGGACGTTCAACAATCTTTTAAATTTTGAATCTATTGGACCGATAACTTTTGCAGGTTCTGGAAATATAAATGCAAGTGGTACTCAAACATATGATTCTGAAGTTATTTTAAATGTAGATACTCACCTTGCAGCCGCAACAGTCATATTTAATTCAGGAAGCTCCGTAGATGGAAATAATGCATTGACCATTACAGGAAATGCAGTGTTTAGTGGCCAGGTTGGCGGTACAACGCCGCTTACTAGTTTATCTGTCAGCGGAACCAGTACCATTAACAATGGTGTATCTATTGCTACCTCAGGTACTCAACAATATACAGGAGCTGTAACTTTGGGAACTGGAAGCTCTGGAATTAATTTAACTGGCTCAACAATGACTTTTGGAAGTACTGTAAATGGAGGCAATGCACTTAGTATTTCTGGTGTTCCTGGAAACGCGGTATTCAACGGATCTGTTGGTAATGCAACAAGGCTTACTAGTTTAAATGTTCAAGGAACTACAACCTTAGGTTCTGCTGCTACTGATGTAAAAACTACCGGAAGCCAAATATACACAGGTGCTCTAACTTTAGGTGCCCCGACGACTACTTTCACAGGACAATCCGGAACGTTTACCGGAAATGTTGTTGGCGGGGGCAAAAGTTTGATTTTGACTTTTATCGATCCCGCGGAAGTAAATAGCACTATATTTAATAATATTCTTAATTTTGAATCTAAAGGACCAGTTAATTTTTCTACTACTGGAAATATGACGACATCAGGAACGCAAGCATATGACTCTTCTGTAGATTTGTTTGTACCAACACATCTTACAGGGACTACAATAACATTCAATTCTGTAAGCGCAGTAAATGGAGCAAATGCGTTAACAATTACTGGAAATGCAGTGTTTAGTGGTCAAGTTGGTAATAACACTTCGCTAGCTAGTTTATCGGTGACGGGAGCAAGTACCTTTAATGATGGTGCTATGATTAAAACTGCTGGAACACAGCAATATTCGGGCATGGCAACTTTAGGAAGCGGGACTTCTGGAGTTGGTTTAACGGGAAGTACTATTACTTTTGGAAGTACCGTAAATGGAGGCAATTCACTTGACATATTTGGTGATACACAATTTAGCGGAATAGTTGGTGGTCTTGCTAATCTTCTGGATTTAACAGTTCATGGGAGTACCACTTTAGGTTCGGCTGTTACTGGTATTACTACTACCGGGGCACAAGTTTACTTAGGGTCTTTAATATTAGAAGCTCCAACCACAAAGCTTAAAGGTAGTTCAGGTACTTTTTCTGGAGGAGTTGTTGGTAATGGTCTCGATTTGGTTTTAGATTTTATAAGCTCCGTTGATGTAAATGACACCATATTTAATAATATTAACAACTTTGAAACTATTGGACCTGCTGTTATTACCGGTTCAGGAAGCATGACTACAAGTGGATCTCAAACTTATGATTCAGGAGTTACTCTGGCTACAAATGCTGCCTTTACTGGAACTTCAGGCGATTTTGGCAGCGGGTTAATTGGTAATAACTTTGACCTTACACTGAGTTTTTCCACTTTAACAGATATAAACGGTTTCTTTAGTAATATTCATAACTTTACTATTACAGGCCCGGCGTTACTAAATGTCGACTTGACCACCTCAGGATCGCAGTCATATCTTGGTACTGTTAATTTGGGAGGCAACACAGTATTAACTGCACCTAATACAGCGACATTTGGTGGCTTACTTTTTGGCCATGGATATGATCTTACTTTGAATTTTGGCACACAGACTATACTAAATGGCGGTTTTTTAAATATTGGGAATTTACTTATCTCTGGTCCCGCTTTGTTTACGGCTGGTGTCTTAACAACAGGTAATCAAACTTACGAAGGGGCGTCGATTCTTGGAGATAATATCAATTTAGTATCACTTGGAGGAGCAGTAATTTTTGATAACACTTTAAACAGCGATACTGCCGTCACCCCAAGAGCATTAAATATAGGGGGTAATGCTGTGATTAACAGTCTTTTAGGAAATATAAATCCGCTAGCATCCTTGAGTGTTACAGGAACTACTACTTTTGGGGGAACTAACCCTGAGGTTATTACTCAGGGCGCACAGACTTATCAAGGTCCTGTACGCCTTGCTTCTGATGCCGCGCTTTCTTCAACAGGAAATGGTGATATAGAATTTCAACAAACTATAAATAGCACTAGTGCGCCAAAGTCGCTGACTGTTAATACGGGAGGTATAACCAAGTTTGAAGGTAATGTTGGAACAATTAACCCCCTCATGAATATCACAACTGATGCAGCAGGAACTACAGACCTCAATGCGCCGATCATGCATACAGTTGGTGTACAAACTTATAACGATTCTACGGTACTAACTGTTCCCACTGAAATAATTAGTGGCGGAGTAGCATTTAATTCCACATTGCTTGCTCCATTTGCGCTTACTATCAATGCGGATTCAGGAGATATTTCGTTTGGCGGAAGTTCTGGCGCTACTTCAACGCTAACTGATTTGACAATAACGAATGCACGTAACGTAACAAATAATGGCTTGTTGCTTGCAAACTCCTTTACACAATTGGGTGGAAGCGGTACGACAAACTTTGGGACAAACATTGGGTCATCAACAATAATTGGCGGTGGAGCCGGAACGCTATATGTTGTTACCAATAATGCTATTGGAAATATCGATGTTGGTAAGCTTTTGTTAGGCACTAATTTTGCAAATTTAACCGGATTAGTTGGTGGAAGTCCTGGAATTACGACTAATATTGTCCCTTTAAATTTCATACTGCCAAAAACTCATTTCTTTAATGGGATAGATTTATTTAATGCGATTATAGTGCCTGTAGCAGTAGATATTGCTTTTCATTCTATGCCTTATTATTTAATAGAATCCCGAGCATTGCGCCCTTTAACAGATCAAGCGGGGATATGTATTATCTGGCCGGAATTGGGTATAAAAGATTGCGGAGGTGTTAAATGGTCTAAGGAACAAAATAAATAAAACTTAAAATACCCTAAGAATTGTGCATTGCTAATTAAACGGTGATGTATAAATGTGAAAAATATTGTTGTTAAATGGCAAATAGTTTTAATTGTTTTTATTTAACAATAAGTTTGTAAAAAATAAATTTTTAATTATTAAAAAAAGGAGAATGAAAATGAAAAAGATCGTTATAGCTATTAGTTCATTAATGTTTTTATGTTGTTGGGGATTTGCAGGAGCAGAACTTAAAATAGGGATATTGGACTTAAATAAAGTTATGCAAAATTCACCTCAAGTTACGGCTGCGCAGGCTGAGTTGAAAAAACAGTTTGAGCCTCGTAGTAAAGATTTGACTGCTAAACAAGAAGCATTTCAGGCAGAAGTCAGTAAGTTTAATAGCCAAGGTTCTGGTCCAAATAAACTTAATGATGCTGATATGCAACAATTAAAGCAAAAAATTCTTGCAGATCAAAAAAGTTTACAGGATTTAGCCGGCGGTTTTCAAAAAGATTTTTTAACGCAACAGGATCAAACTATGAGAGTTGTGTTAAATAAAATACAAGATGTCGTCAATCAAGTCGCTAAAGCTAAAAAGCTCAACTTGGTAATCACAAAGATTAGCACAGCATATAATGATGCTAATCTTGAAATTACTGACGATGTTATTGCTAGCTTGAAGAAATAAAAATTATAGTTGATATTTGAACAAAACAATAACTGATAAGTTTTGTTTTGATATATTATTTATTTCTATAGCCGTAAAAAAAACATATTTTTTTATAATTTTAACGCCTATGTAACCATGAAATTTGGCGCAGCAGCCTGCGCATAAAAAATATTAAAAATCAAGAAGTTATCCTCACTGAGAAGCTGTTTTGGCGGGATGCCAAAATGGATGCTATTCTTTTACTCAAGAATAAGTTTTGAAATCAATAACTTAATGTGCTATCATGTATTTAGATAGTGAGATTGAAGTAAAAATTTTGAGGATAATTATGTTTCAACATGCAAGACTAACACAATTAAATCAACAAAGCGGTGGATATCGCGCATCACATATTGGTATATTTAGTGGAAGACCGGTTATCGGAGATAATGTCTCCCGACAAATTGTCGGTCCGTTATCATCTTTGGTAATAAGCCCGATGACCAATATGGAAGTAGATTTAATTCAGAAGCCCATAATGAGTAATAAGGAATTTTATAGCGTTCTCCAAAGATTGGTGACAATGCTTATGAGCACTCAGCCCTTAAGTGCTGAAGCAGTTCGTCCGATAGGTGAGGGGTTTGCAGACTATAAAAATGTTCTTAATGTTGTGAGGCAAGGAATTAGAAGTTATACAGATGCACAACAAAAAATCCTCGTTGATAAAGGAGAAGGCTATCAGGAAGCACAAAAAAATATCAATAGAGCTAATGGATTGTTAGATACGCTTACAAAATGTTTTGAGTTTACTGCAACAGCCTTAAAGCCAATAGTACCGGCAGAAGTTGCAAAAATATCAGAAGTTGCTCCTCAAGCTCCAAGTATTGCAGTTAGCGCAGGCGCATAATTTAATTTTTCTAATTTTATTAAAAAAGGAACGGTTAATATCCGTTCCTTTTTTTTGTCTATTTCTTAGATTGTATTTGCTTACGAAATGCTTTTTCAATAAAATTCAGATAATGAACTTTCAATCTTCTTAAGGAGCAAATACATGAACGCACAGAAAATAATAAAACCATCTAAAAAATCACCCAAAAAAAGAATTCTCTATGCTCAATCTGGTGGAGTAACCGCCGTAATCAATGCCTCTGCTTGTGGAGTTATTCAAACGGCAAAAAAACATGGCTTAGAAGTTTATGCCGGACACAATGGCATCCTTGGCGTTCTCAATGAAGATTTAATAAATGTAAACAAAGAATCTCCAAAGGATATCGCCGGTTTACGTTATACTCCAGGCGGAGCTTTTGGCTCCTGCCGCTATAAATTAAAGAGCATTGAGCAAAACCGCGCAGAATACGAGCGCCTTATTGAAGTTTTTGCAGCTCACAACATTGGATATTTTTTCTACAATGGCGGGGGAGATTCTCAGGATACGGCGTACAAGGTTTCGCAGATTGGCGAAATGATGGGCTACCCTCTAACTTGCATCGGCATACCAAAAACCATGGATAACGATTTACCGTTTACGGATTGCAGCCCTGGGTTTGGTTCTGTTGCTAAATACATTGCGACATCAATTCGCGAAGTTGGTTACGACTTAGCATCCATGGCTTCGAGTTCTACTAAAGTATTTATTTTAGAAGTTATGGGGCGGCACGCAGGATGGACTGCGGCAGCCTCGGGGCTTGCATCAGAAAAAGCAGATCAGGCGCCGCAAATTATTTTATTTCCGGAAGTTGTTTTTGATCAGGAAAAGTTTTTAGCACAAGTCGATGCTTGTGTGAAAAAATATGGTTCGTGTGCGATCGTGGTCTCAGAAGGTGTAGTTAAGCCTGATGGAAAATTTTTGGCAGATGCAGGCCTCGTTGATGCTTTTGGTCACACGCAATTAGGCGGAGCCGCTCCGGTTGTGGCGCGATTAATAAAAGACAATTTAGGCTATAAATATCACTGGGCTGTCGCTGATTATTTACAGCGGGCTGCTCGCCATATCGCCTCCAAAGTCGACGTCGAACAAGCTTATGCTTTAGGAAAAGCTGCAGTTGAATTTGCACTTAAAGGAATGAACAATATTATGCCGACAATAGTTCGTAAAAAGGGTGCAAAATACGCCTGGGAAATTGGCAGTGTTCCATTGGCAAAAGTTGCTAATGTGGAAAAGAAAATGCCGCGCGATTATATCACAGCCGATGGCTTTCATATCACTAAAAAATGCCGCAGTTATTTATCGCCGTTAATTCAAGGCGAAGACTATCCGCCATTTAAAAATGGCATTCCAGAGTTTGTTAATTTGCGAAAAGTTAAAGTTCCAAAAAAATTAAAGATTCCTTTTTCAACAGCGAAATAGTTTTTTATAAAATTTTGAGCATGTTCAAAAACAATTTAAAAATTTATAATTCTTTGACCAAGACCAAAGAGCTGTTTGTTCCGCAGCAGCCACAAAAACTTGGAATTTATGTTTGTGGCAATACAGTTTATGACTATTGCCACGTTGGCAATGCCAGGGTATTTGTGTTTTTCGACGTTGTAGTGCGCTATTTTAGGTCTTTAGGTTTTGACGTAACCTATGTTCGCAATATTACTGACATTGACGATAAAATAATAACGCGTGCAAACGACCTTCATGAGGATTATAAAATTTTAACTTCTCGCTTCATCAAGGAATTGCACGAAGATCAAAAAACTTTAGGCAATTTTCCTCCAGATGTAGAACCAAAAGTAACAGAAAATATGCCGCAAATAATTTCGCTTATTGACACATTGATGGCGAAGAAATTTGCTTATTTAGCTCAGAATGGCGATGTTTACTTCGATGTAAAAAAGTTTGCTGGTTACGGAGAATTAGCGCATNNCCGGTTGGCACATTGAATGCTCGGCGATGGCAAAAGAATATTTAGGCGCGCATTTTGATATTCACGGGGGAGGGGCAGATTTACAATTTCCACATCATCAAAATGAGTTGGCGCAATCGGAAGCTGCGTTTGGCAGTAAATTTGTCAATTACTGGATCCATGTTGGTTTTGTTCAGATTGATAACACCAAAATGTCAAAATCGCTCGGTAATTTTTTTACCGTTCGCGAAGTTTTAAAATTTTATGATTGGGAAGTTCTGCGCTTTTTTATTTTATCGAGCCATTATCGAAGTCCCTTAAATTATTCTGCGGAAAATTTGGAAAATGCAAAAAGCGCGTTGGTAAGGTTCTATACTTCCTTGAATGGGTTGCAAGAAGATAGGCAAAAATTGATTTTGCCGGAAAACGATTTTGTACAAACGTTTTATAATGCTATGAATGATGACTTTAACACTCCTTTGGCAATTAGCGTTTTATTTGATTTAGTGAGACATATTAACAATCTTAGAAAAGAAAACAATTTAGAGGAAGCAACAAAAAATGCCTCAATTTTACGTTTTTTAGGGGGACATTTAGGAATTTTGCAGCAAAATCCAGAAGATTTTTTACGCGGTGGTATAGGTGATATTTTAACTGAGCAAGAAATTGCAGAAAAGATTTCTGCAAGAAATATTGCCCGCAAAGAAAAAAATTGGGCGCTCTCTGATAAAATTCGCAATGAATTGTTTGCCAAAGGCATTATCTTAGAGGATAGCGTATCTGCGACGACGTGGAAAAAAGCTTAAGCATAAAAACATGTAATAAAAAATATCAGTAAAATCAAATAGTTACGTTTTTATGCAAATAATTTGCTAATTCATCTAAGATATTGATTTGCGAGGCCGTTAAATTCTCCGTAGTTTTCAAGATTTGAATTTGATCTAGTGCTTTTTGTATGGTTAATCTCTTTTCATTTCGATAATCTGCCGGCATTTCATTTTCATTATTAGAATAAACGACTTGTAGATATTTATCAAACTCTTGCTTTAAATTTTCAGGAAGTAAATCGTAATAATTTCGTCCGAGAATTCTAATTGCCTGTGAGCGCATTTTAGGTGAAAATTTTTCTAATAGTTCAATTTGTTGCGGCAAAAATGCATGATTGAATTTAAGTCCTAAAATTTTTTCGTAATCAGAAGGAAAGCCGTCTTGATATAGGCTTACATCAATATCTAAATTAGGCACTTTAGGATATGTGTATTCTTTGTGATAATTCATGATTCCTTGAAATATATCGCTGTTTTTTGTTAACCATAGAATATTTTTTTGAACTAATTCTTTACGCTCTTCAGATAATTTATTCATATAACGAAAAATAAATGGCAGAACAATTGGCGGCTCACCTAATTTCTTTCTAATAACCATGGTGTTGCTGGCAATATTTTCTCTATTGGTTTGGCTTAATGCTGGTGAATCTAAAGGAAGCCATAAAGTTTGATTTTTATAGTGATGATGAAAGCCTAAATTTAACGCCGGAATTTGGTAATTTTTTTTATACCCGAAACTGCCATCGATTAGAAGCCCAATTTGATATGGTTCAGTTTGATCTTCTATTACAACTTCAAGTTTGTTAATTCTTTGCAAGTCCATGTCTTTATTGAAATAGTGGCAAAGATAATGCCAAATTTGTTGTTCTTTGTGGAAAATTTTTGCAAGTTTTAAAGTGTTTTCCACATCAGTTAGCGCATCATGGGATGTTCTATCAGTAAATTTATTGGCTGCAGACAGATTTTCCAACTTAAAAGAAGTGATTTCATTAATTTTTGGCCAGTTTAGCACCTCAGGTTTGAATAAATAAAATATAGCCGTAATAGGGTAAATGTCTATTCGGCCACAGCCGTTAGCGTATTGATGAGCATAAGGTGGCAATAAATTTCGATAAAAAGAAAAGCGAATGAACTCGTCGTCAAAGTTAAGAGAATTGTAACCCAAGCTTATGGTCCCGGGTTTTGTCATCATTTCATAAATCAAATTGATTGCCTTAATCTCCCTCATGCCTTCATTTTGCAGTTTTTGAAGAGAAATTTGATGCGTTATTAAGGCTTTTGGCGCCGGTATGACATCCGGATTAGGTTTTATCAAAATATTGTAACGCTCTAGTTCATTTAGTTCTAAATCTGTTCTAACAGCAGCGAACTGAAAGATTTGGTCAAAGCATTTATTTAAACCTGAAGTTTCAATATCGTAGAAGAGATAGGTTTTTTCCATATAAAATTAGGTTTTCAAATTAGCGGTATTTTTGCATTGTAGTTGTTTCCCTGAAATAGCACTATAAAAATATAATTTTTTACTAGAGTTTTTTTTGACTTAAAAAATTTTAGTCTAGGCGCCTGATTCGCAGGGGATAAAAATGTATTTTTACATGTTTTGATGCTATACTAAAATTACAGAGAATTTTATTATGGTACGCTTAGGAATTTGGAGTACCTTTTTATGCGCAGTCTTCTTCTTGATAAACGTAATAAATTGATTATAAAGCGTTTATTTCTCGGCTTCGGATGACGGTTATGGAGTTTATCTACAAAAAAAATTCAGATTTGACTCTAGCAAAAGCATTAAGTTTGGAATGGTTAGAAACTAATGGGTTAGGCGGATACGCTTCGAGCACTATTATCAATTGCCACACAAGAAAATATCACGGTTTATTAGTTAGCAAAGTTGATTGTATACCGGATAAATACCTATTGTTATCGAGAATAGAAGACGTTTTGATTAGTCCTTCTGGTAAAGAATATTTTTTAACTGCACACCAATACCCTGATTTTTTTCAAGATGGTAGTTTTTCTTATTTTCGGGAGTTTAGCTTAAGTCCGCATCCTTGTTTCGTTTATGACTTCGAAGATATTACGCTGACAAAAGAAATTCTCATGATCAATGAAGAAGATACGATATTAATAAAATATAAAATTTCCGGAAATAAAGAAAATATAGATAAATATAGCATTAAACTACGCCCGCTTATAGCATGCCGCAATTTTCACGTATTGAGCAAGGAAAATTCTGATGTGAAGAAGCAAACTTTAGATGTTGTGAATGGTTTTGCTTTTTCTGCATATGATAAATTGCCGGTCTTATTTTTTCAGACGGATAGTAAGCTTAATTCAAATATGGAATTTTGCTGGTATCACAATTTTATATTGGCAATGGAACGAGAGCGCGGTTTTGATTACGCAGAAGACTTATTTTCGCCAGGGCAAATGACTTTATCTTTTCAAAATAATGCCGAAACTATTTTTTCCTGCTCATTGCAGGAGCAAGTGCCTTCAAATTTACAAAATAAATGGAAGAATGAAATAAAAAGGCGAGAATCCACTTATGAAAAGCTGACGGGAAATTCGTTACAGAAGCATTTACAAATGGTAGGTATGTCTTTCATTGATAGAAATCCTTGCTTAAACTGCAAGTCGATTGTTGCAGGTTACCATTGGTTTTTAGAATGGGGCAGAGATGCAATGATTTCCCTGCCTAGCCTTACTTTATTTTCGGAAATGGAAAACGATTGTTTGGAGATTTTAAAGGAATTTGCCCGCAATGAACATGATGGAGTGATACCAAATTACCTGGGCGATAAACCCGAAAATAATGCATATAATTCAGTTGATGCAGGTTTGTGGTTTGCCTGGGCGGTTCAGCAGTATAGTTTTAAAACCAAAAATGTTCAGGCAATAGATAAATACTTATGGATTACATTAAAGAATATTTTTATAAATTATAAAAATGGAACTTTATATAATATAAAAATGGCAGATGATTGCTGCTTGTTATATGCTGGAAGTAAAGAGGTAAACCTTACTTGGATGGATGCAATGGTTTCAGGCGTGCCGGTAACGCCTCGTTATGGATTTGCTGTGGAAGTTAACGCTCTTTGGTACAACATGTTATGTTTTATGCGCATGTTGGCGGTATTATTCAGTGATCCTATCAGGTATGAGCTTGATCCAATTATCGCTAAGATTAACGATAAATTTACCAAGGTTTTTTGGAACGAAAGAGCTGGCTGCCTTTATGATTATGTGAACGATGGTTATAAATGCGAAGAAATTAGGCCTAATCAAATTTTTGCTGTTTCGTTAAATTATTCGCCGTTGTCGAAGAAGAATGCGGAAAAAGTTGTTGAGNNTCAGGTAATAGTGAAGAGAGGGATAAAGCTTACCATAATGGCACTGTTTGGCCGTGGCTTTTGGGTCATTTTGGTGAGGCTGTTTTAAAGGTGTCAACTAGCCAAGGCAGCGCTTTGGACATTCTGCTTCCTTGCCTTTTAGCTTTGAAAAATCACCTTTATACTAGTGGAATTGGCACAATTTCAGAGATTTTTTCAGGCGATGCGCCGCATCACCCTAATGGATGTATAAGCCAGGCATGGAGTGTAGCTGAGATTTTAAGATTAACTTACCTTTTAAATATTGAAGTGTGAAACTATGAAAGTGTTAATGTATGGATGGGAATTTCCCCCAAAAATTAGCGGTGGTTTAGGCGTAGCATGCTATTCCATAGTAAAAGAGCTTGCTAAGAAAAATGTCGAGGTTTCTGTCGTTTTGCCCCAATCGGTAGATAATTTTATTGATAAAAAAGTATCAATAATTGGATGCGATACTTTAGAAGAGGTTGCTGATACTGATTATCTAAAAAAATTATTTAATATCGATATCAAACACGTGAATTTTTTAACTCTTCTCAATCCTTATATTTCTTCTTCTGCTTATAATCAGCGGTTATTGCTATTAAAAAATAAACTCAAACAGGGACAGTTGACTACTGATGAAGCTGTTGAGTTAAAAAATATAACTTCAGGAGCAGAGGGCTCATCTTCGGGATCTCATGTACATCATTTAACAGGCAAATACGATAGCAATTTATTTAGCGATGTTTTGCAATATGCGGTTCTCGCAGGAGCATTAGCCAGCGTAACAGAACATGATGTTATCCATGTTCATGATTGGTTGACAGTTTTGGCGGGAGTTGAAGCGAAAAAAATCAGCCATAAGCCTTTGGTTTTTCATATTCATGCCTTAGAGCACGATCGAAGCGGAGATGCTATAGATGTTCGTATTTTTGCGATCGAAAAATATGGTATGGAGCAGGCAGATAAAATACTAGCGGTGAGCGAATATACAAAAAATATGATTGTGCAGAAATACGGAATTCCTCCGGAAAAAATTGAAGTCATATACAATGGGACTGATATTCCCGACCTTCCGGAAGAAAAATTAGTAAAAAACAAACATTATAAAATGGTGTTATTTTTAGGGCGTTTGGCACATCAAAAAGGGCCGCAATATTTTCTTCAAGTCGCAAAAAAAATATTAGAACGGCGCAAAAACGTTCATTTTGTCGTTGCAGGAACTGGCGGCCTAATGCCTGAATTAGTCCATTACGTTGCTAATCATAGATTAGGAAGATATATTCACTTCACGGGATTTCTAGACAAGAGACANNCTTATCGCCTGGCAGACGTTTATGTTATGCCAAGCGTTTCTGAACCATTTGGGCTTTCATGTTTAGAGGCGCTTTCACATGACGTGCCAGTGGTTATTTCTAAACAATCTGGAGTTTCTGAAGTTTTGAGCCACGCAGTGAGAGTCGATTTTTGGGATATCGATGAAATGGCAAATAAAATTCTCGCTTTGCTTGACTATAGAGCATTGCGAAAAGTATCTCTTGAAAATACGAGTAAGGAATTGCCAAAATTAACGTGGGAAAAAACTGTATTATTATTAATGCGATTATATAACCTGCTTATTAAAAAAGGGGAACAAAAATGACCGACATATGCATATATTTTCAAGTTCATCAACCGCATAGATTACGACATTATACTTATTTTGATGTTGGGCATAACCACGATTATGAAGATGAAAAAGCCAATAGGGACATTTTTCTCAAGGTTGCAAACAAATGTTATTTGCCTACAACCTCTCTTTTATTGGAACTAATAAAGAAATATAACGGGGCCTTTCGCGTTGCATTTTCTCTAAGTGGTACTTTTATTGAGCAGGCTAAGCGTTTTTGTCCGGAAGTTATCGATAACTTTAAACGTTTAGTTGATACCGGATGTGTTGAGCTATTAAATGAAACTTATTACCACAGTTTGAGTTTTTTATTTTCTAAAGATGAATTTAAAGATCAGGTAAAGCTGCATAAAGAGTTAATTGAAAGAGAATTCGGTTACGTTGCCACTACTTTTAGAAATACTGAATTAATTTACAGCAATGAACTTGGCACGTATGTGGAGTCCTTAGGATACAACACTATATTGGCTGAAGGTGCTGATAAGATTTTAGGATGGCGCAGCCCTAATTATTTATATAAAGCATACGGGTCAAAGAATCTGAATTTACTGCTGCGCAATTACCGCTTAACTGATGACGTGGCTTTTAGATTTTCTGATAGGAATTGGGTGGAACATCCACTTACTGCGGAAAAATACGCTTCCTGGCTACATTCGATTGCAAGTGATGCAAACTTAATTAACTTGTTTATGGATTTTGAAACTTTTGGCGAACACCAGTGGGAAGCAAGCGGTATTTTTGAGTTTTTACGCCATTTGCCGGAATACGTTTTAAAGCATCCGGAA
Source organism: Coxiellaceae bacterium (assembly GCA_003142435.1). Classification (GTDB taxonomy): domain Bacteria; phylum Pseudomonadota; class Gammaproteobacteria; order UBA9339; family UBA9339; genus FEN-1226. Next base: position 18,543 of record PLMI01000128.1, read on the forward strand.
TATAAATTCATTACACCAAAAGAGGCAAGCAGCAAATATAAACCAGTCGCAGAGCTGGATGTTCCGTATTTTGTTTCCTGGGCTGATGAAGAGCGCGACTTGACTGCATGGTATGGAAATGATTTGCAAAGGGATGCATTGGAAGCCGTTTTTTCTTTGGAAAAGGCAGTAAAAGCGTCCCATGATGATTCTATCTTAGCGACCTGGCGCCTATTGCAAACTTCGGATCATTTCTATTATATGTGTATAAAGTATGCAAGCGATGGCGATGTTCATAAATACTTTAACCCATACAATAATCCATATGATGCTTATATCAATTATCAAAATATTATCAGCGATTTTTCAAGAGAAATTCCACGCAAAGAAGAGGATAAATCTTCTGTCCATAATGAAACTAAAGTGAAGCGTAAATTTAATTGGTGGCATCGTTTAAGAAATTTCCTTTTTGCGAATAAAAAACAATTGGAGCAGCGAATTCAGGAAAACTAATGGCTAAAATATCAGGAGTTTGCCAACCTAACATGTATTATATTCGCAAAAAAGCTCTTTAGAATTCTATAAAATTCATCACTATGTCCGAATAGTTAAAAATTAAGGATGTATCAGTATCACCCGAGGATTTAATATGTCAGGAGAAAGCTTAAAAGGCTCATTTTTGTTTGAGGTAAGTTGGGAAGTTTGTAACAAGGTTGGCGGCATTTACACTGTATTGCGTTCTAAGTTGTCACAAGTAGTAGAATTCTTTGGCAACAGGTATATTCTTATCGGCCCTTTATTGTCCAACAATCGGCATTTCATTGAAGACTATTCTCCTTTCTCCGAAACAGTAAAAAAGAAACTGCTTGAAATTAATATAAATTGCAAAGTTGGATATTGGGATGTAGACGCCAAGCCTACAGTGATTTTAATAGATTTCAGAAATCGCTATAACGCGAGCGTTCTTCTTTACAATTTGTGGTCTGATTACGGGATAGATTCTTTAGCCAGCAATTACGAATATATTGAGCCCATATTGTTTGCTACTGCCGCAGCGGAAGTTATCGCGACACTGGCAAAAGAGCTTTTCCCCAAGAACTTGAATATTATCGCTCATTTTCATGAGTGGTTATGTGGAGCTGGAATTTTATATTTGAAAAAGCATTATGATTATATAACCACTATATTTACTATTCACGCCACTGTTTTAGGAAGAGCTCTTTCTGCTGAAAATAAATTAATATCAAATTTGCCGCGTTCATTTGATCCGATGAAGGAAGCTCGCAAGTTTGGAGGTTCTGTTTCTTCGAAACATATGCTGGAAGCTGCAGNNATTGAGGCTTTGAATATTTTAGGAAGATATCCCGATAAGGTTCTTTTAAATGGTTTAGATGTTTCGCGAAAACAGCAAATGGTTTCAGTTGAGAAGCGAACAGATGTTCAGGCAAAATTACGGTCGATAGCCGCAAATATCACTGGAACTGTAATACCAGAGAATTCTTTATTGTGGCTTACTTCCGGAAGATATGAGTTTCATAACAAAGGATTTGATGTATTGCTTAAGAGCTTAGCCGACCTTGAAAAAAAACTTGCCCTTGAAAAAGAAACAGTCACCATAGTGGTATTTATTCTAGTTGCGGTCAACTCTAGATCGGCGCAGGATGTATTATTAACCAGCGATCCGAATTTGACCGCTCCACAAAAAGCTGCCTTAGGAATTGCTACGCATAAAATTGCCTATCCTGATTCTGATCCCATAATCAAGGCAATATACGATCTTAATCTAAAGCAAACAAATGCAAAAATTCATATTGTTTATTCTGATGCATATTTAAATGGCAGCGATGGCGTTTTTAATATGATTTACGAACAAATTATAGCCGCTTGCGATCTTAGCATATTCCCTTCATTTTATGAGCCTTGGGGATATACGCCTCTTGAAAGCATCGCGTATGGAGTTCCTACTGTTACTACAGATCTTTCTGGATTTGGCTATTGGATTAACAACTTAGAGGAAGAGCATCATCATGCCGTGTATGTTTTGGCAAGAAAAATCAGAGCTAACGGTGATTTTGAATCAGTTTTAGAAGAATGTTTGTTGAACATAATAAAACAGCCGAAGGATGCAGCATTTATTGAGCAAGCGAGAAGGACCGCGCAAAATATCGCAAGCCTTGCTGATTGGAAATATTTTTATCAGAAATACCTCGAGGCTTATGAGCAGGCATTGAATTTTAATATGCTATATCATACTGAATATGGCGCAGAAGAAGATAAGAATTACGTTACCACAATTCGCGAAGTGGAAGCAGTTTTGCCGCGGTTCCGCCAGTTTCAGTATGAGTGCACATTGCCGGATTCGCTGTGTTATCTGAGAGATTTTGCTTATAATTTCTGGTGGTCGTGGCACGAGGATGCTAAACAGTTGTTTAGTAAAATAGATCCTTTACTATGGGGATCGGTAAGGCACAATCCTGTTAATTTTTTAAACTTAGTTCCAAATGCTTTTTTGCAGAAGGTAATCAGTGATAAAGATTATATGAAATTATATCACGATACTTTAGCAAGATTTGAGCTCTGTACCAAAAAAGATACTAATGTGGTTAATTTTTGCAGTAATGCTTTACTTGATTACCAGCATCCCTTGGCGTACTTTTGCATGGAATATGGCATTGATGAATGCCTGCCAATATATTCGGGTGGTTTAGGGATTTTAGCAGGGGATTACCTAAAAGCTTTGTCTGAAATGAGAGTCCCTGCTGTTGCCATTGGTCTTTTTTATAAACAAGGCTATTTTTTTCAAAACATCAATCCTCATGGTGATCAAGTTGCGATTTATGAAACCTGGGATGTTACGCAAATTCCCATGCGGCCAGCGCGCGATGATTCGGGCAAGCTTATTTTAGTCGGTGTAGAAATTTCAGGAAGGACTGTATATGTAAAAGCTTGGGAGGTGAAAATCGGCCATGTAAGCTTATATTTGCTCGATAGCGATGTTCCTGAAAATGCACATGAGGATCGTGATATAACCAATAGTTTATATGGTGGCAGCAGAGAAAACCGCTTATTGCAGGAAATGTTATTAGGAATTGGCGGAGTCAGATTGATTTTAGAAAAATTAAATTTACAACCTGCTATTTTTCATCTTAATGAAGNNATCATTCAAACGGCTTTACTTTTGAAGAAGCGTTAGAAGTGGTAAGAAGTTCTTCTGTTTTTACGACGCATACTCCCGTTTCTGCAGGCAATGAAACTTTTTCAGAGGATTTGATAAGAAAATATTTCATGCGCTATGTAAATTCATTAGGAATATCCATAGATAAGCTATTGTCTTTAGCAAGAGAGCCGCAAAACCCGATTAAAGTTTTCTCTATGACCGCATTGGCTTTACGATTGACTTTGCACGCTAATGCTGTTTCTCCTTTGCATGAGAAGGTGGCTAAATTGATGTGGAAAAATATTTGGCCAAATCTTTTAGAAGCTGAAATTCCTATTTTACATGTTACCAATGGCATTCATATTGCAACCTGGCTTGGCGCTGCCATGAAGGAATTATATGATAATTATTTGAAAATTAATTGGGATAACAAAGACGGTTTGGAGGATTGGCAAAACATAGTTTCTGTTCCAAGCGAAAAGTTATGGCAAGCCCATCAAGAGCAAAAAGAAAAATTACTTGAACTTGTTAAGGATCTTATCTTACACCAATATTCTTTACGCAATGAAAACAAACAGTTAATTACTTCGTCTTTGAGCAATTTGGATTCGGACGTTTTGCTGTTGGGTTTAGCTAGAAGGTTTACTGGATATAAAAGGAATGATTTAATTTTAAAAGACAAAGAACGTTTAGCAAGTATTTTGAATAATGAACAAAGGCCGGTTGTTTTAATAGTTGCAGGTAAGGCACATCCTGCTGATGCAAGCGGAAGTAATCTTATTCGAGAGTTCATTGAAATTGCTCGGGAAAAAATCTTTAATGGCCATATTATTTTTCTGGAGGAATATAACATTGGATTGGCGAAGGGCTTAATGCAGGGAGTTGATGTTTGGATCAACACACCTATATTGGGCCGTGAGGCATGCGGTACTAGCGGAATGAAGGTAGGCATCAACG
>PLMI01000062.1 GCA_003142435.1 Coxiellaceae bacterium
AATAAAAACGCGTGATGTTTTTATAGATTTTAACTTTTTGTTCTTGATATTTTGATGAAGTTGTTTGCTGCGAGCTTCGCGGATTAATAAAAAAATCACAAATTGATGAAAGTATTTTTCCTAAAGCGCGTAAAAATTTAGTGCGCTGAAAAAAACTTACTACAAATGATCTTGATATAGTGGCTTCTTCATCATGCGCTGCCTGAAATTTTTCTGCCCAATAGGTTAGCGGACGAAATAACAGCTGATCGTAAAGAAAAATCACCAATAACATTGTCAGAATGGCATATAGTATAGATGGGCTATTTGCTTTGACAATTCCTTCTGCAATGTGAGAGCCGATTCCAGGAAGAGTAATGTTTTGATTGGCGACGGAAAATGCTTCAGATGCTGTGACAAAGTACCAGCTTCCCGACATCGACATCATTATATTCCAAAGTAATTGCGGCATAGCAAATGGAACTTCAATGCGCCAAAAAGTTTGCCATTTACTTAAGCAAAATATTTTCGATGCCTCTTTTAAATCGGAAGGAACTGTGCGCACACTTTGATAGAAACTCAAAGTCATGTTCCAGACTTGAGAAGTAAAAATGGCGAAAATTGCAGCGCATTCCGGGCCAAGCATGCTGCCTCGGAATAAAGTTATAAAGCCAATCATGGTGATAGAAAGAAAGCTTAAAACCGGAATGGACTGTAAAATGTCGATCATTGGAATTATTAGCCTTTCTGCGTGTTTGTTTTTTGCGGCTAAAGTGCCTATTGTAAATGTGAAAATCAAAGAGAAACCAAGGGCGATAAATAGGCGCAAGATCGTACGCAAGGCGTAATATGGTAAGTTTGCGGGATTAAGAGAAATTTTGATAGTTTCGGGAAAGTTGTAAGCCGAAACCATGCCTTTTGCTCCAATAGCGAGAGACATTATTATGGCAAACACTATGACAATACCTATTACATCCCAATAATTCGGTATTGGCCATGAGGTTGCCTCATTTTTGGAGTATGCTTGTGACTTCAACATTGATTTTGTAACTTTACTTTAGATTTTATGGCAGAGATTAACTCTGTTGTGCTTTTCTTTCAACTAGTTTCTTGTTTTTTATAGAATTATTTTATAATAGCTCATTTATATATTTTTAAACTATTTCTATTTTTTTGTGAGGTCTAACAGATTTTTTTGTTATATTTTCGAAAAAATTGTTTTTTATTTTTGATTTTTTTGTTATTATCAGGTTTTAGAATAACCAAATACAGTAATTTTAAAGAACTGGAAATTTTGTAAAATTATTAACTACCAATTAAATAATAAATTATAGGAGGAACTATATATGAGCGAAAAATCTTCGCCTATGGCTCGTGGCGAGAGGTTAAAAACTCTTAGAAATATGTCAGGGCTGACTATTCAAGAATTATCTGAAATGTATGATATTGGCGCATCCACAATTAAATATTGGGAAAGCGCAAGAAGTGAGGGATTAAGCGGTAAAGGTGCGCGTAAAATTATCGAAGCGATGTTAGACCGTAAAGTATATTGCACTTACATGTGGCTGATGCACGGTATAGGCATTCATCCGCAAATACTTGATGTACAGTATGGTAGCTCTCAAAAGCAAATAGATGCAATGAACAGTACTTTCGAGGAAGAGACATCTATAGCTAACGAAATCGATGCGTTTCTTAAGTCTTCTCAAGATGCTATTAGTTTGGTTGTTTTCGAAGATGCCATGGAACCACTTTATAACATTGGCAATACCATTGGCGGTGTTCGTCTTTACGGTAAAGATATGGTTCATGCAATCGGCAAAGACTGCATAATCGAAACTGAAAACGGTGAAATACTTTGCCGTAGAATTGGCAACGGCAATGAATTGTCTTCTTATCACCTTTGTGCATTGAACAATTTAACCAGCGTTTATCCGCCAAATCTTTACGATGTTAAAATTAAAAGCGTAGCGCCGATTTCCAGAGTTTGGAAACGGATTGGTATTTCTAAAGATGGGGCAGTAAAGTAGGTTAATTTACTGTGATTTAGTTTTTAAATTTTTTTTATAAATGAACGGGCAGCTGATGGTTATAGCTGCCCGTTTTTTTATTGGCAAAAAATAAGATTTAGTGTAGGTGTAGCTAAGTGGACAATCAGTGTGTATAGTAGTGAACATATTTATTTCCTGTCTAAATTTCGGAGTATTTTCTTATGTTTACTTTTCTCGCCTCGCCTATAGGCATTACAGTCGTAGTCATATTTATAGTTGCGTTTTTTATTTTTCTGACGGGTATTCGAATTATTCGTCCAACTCATCGAGGTTTGGTTGAAAGGCTGGGAAAATATCATCATTTTGCCAATCCAGGTTTTAATTTTATTATTCCTTTTTTTGATCGCATGATTAGTATAAATATTACTGAGCAAATGATTAATGCGGAGCCGCAAGAAATTATCACCAACGATAACTTGAATGCTCGTGTTGATGCACAGGTTTATTTCAAAATAAAAGATGACGAAATGAGTGTGAAAAATTCTCAATATAAAGTTAACAATTATGAGTATCAGATCGTTAATTTAGCGCGAACCACACTACGTAATATCATTGGGACTATGACATTAAAGTCGGCCAACAGTGAGCGGGGTAAAATCAATGATGAACTTCACAAAACTTTAGAAATTGAAACTTCAACCTGGGGGCTTGAAATCGTTCGTACAGAGCTTAAGGAAATAGATCCTCCTAAAGATGTGCAGGAAACAATGAATAAAGTTGTGAAAGCAGAAAATGAAAAAATTGCCGCTATCGATTATGCGACTGCAACGGAGACGGTCGCCGATGGAGAGAGGCGCGCACAAATTAAGAAAGCTGAAGGATTGAAACAATCAAAAATTTTGGCGGCAGAAGGCGAGGCCTTGGCTATTCAAATGGTTAATGAAGCTGCGGAAAAGTATTTTATAGGTAATGCCCAAGTTTTGCGAAAATTGCAGGCGTTAGAGCGCGCGCTAGAAAACAACACTAAAATTGTGGTACCAGGCAATACAGAATTAATTAACGTTATCGGTGAAATGGCAGGTGTTGTACCGATCAAAAAGCGGGATAATGATAGTGGTGTCGCGACTCAAATTGGCGCTAAAGCAGGATTTAATAAATAGAAAAAAATTGTATATGCAAAAAACTATTTAGTCTCGTGAGTGGCTTGCGCTTGAGCTATTCTTGTCAGCAATTCCTTGTCGTGTTCATCGCGATAAGGCTTGATATCTAAATCATCGGGGACGCGCTGTAGTTTTTCGTCGCCGATTTCTTTGATGTAGTTTTGCGTAAAGCGGTCATATTCTTCCCAAGGTATATTATCAGCACGAACTGCGGCTTGTTCGGCACGTAATGCTATTTGATGCGCAAATTGGTAGTGCAGCCTCAATGCATCAATTAAAGTTTTTTCAACCGATTCATGAAGAATAAGGAAACGGTCAGTTTTTATATGATGTTCCTGATATATAAATGACTCAGGCATGTGCCGGTCGATGTAAATTGTTTTGCCGTCTATACTATAACCGGCAAGATAAGGGATGTCATAAGTGCGATCAAGCCGAATTTTTTTTAAAATCGATTCAACAGCTAGATCGAGCATTATGTGTGATACCAACCAATCTTTTTCAGGAAAATTGGTGTAGATTTTAGCTTTGCCCTGAGTTTTGTAGTGCATATTAACTCCTTTTATTTCCTTGTTTAGCGCTCCATAAATATGTTCCAAAGCTGGAGCCAGCTTTAAAAGCATATCATGTTTAGGATAAAAATCGCGTAAATTTTTATGCTTTCATTTTTAAAAGTATTCATGAGGAGAGATATAAAAAATAAAATGTATATTCTAAATAGGTCTAAAATAAGTCTAAATTAGGTATAATTAGACCTATTGGTAAGGCTATGATTTTTAAGTTAAAAAATCAGATTTATGTAAAAATAGAAGAATGAAGACAAGTTTTGGTATATGGCATTTAGAGATATGTACCAGTTTTACGTGTTTTTTATGGAAAAGTAATATTTAAAGTGTACATTTGGCTATTTTATGCTATAATGTACATTATGAACACAATAAATACTGTTAAAGCAAGAGAACATTTTTCTGAGCTAATTAATCGCACCGCTTTCGGAAAAGAACGCATCATTTTGTCAAGAAGAGGAAAAAATTTACTGGCGTTAATACCTCTTGAAGATTTATATTTACTCCAGCTGGCTGAAGATTTAATCGATACGAAAGACGCTGCTGCCGCTATAAAGGAGTACGAAAAAGGAGATGTAGTTTCACTGGATGAAATAGAAAAGCGCCTTAGAGCACAGACCAATGGTGTATAAGATAATTTTCACTTCTAGCGCTGACAAGCAGCTCAGTAAGCTTACTAAGTCCATTCAAAGATTAATCATAGAAAAAATAAAAAAATTAATCATTCCTCACTCCAGCAACAATGTAAAAAAATTAATTGGAACAACTGATCTTTACCGTTTGCGCGTTGGTGATTATCGCGTCATTTATCAAATTAGGAAACGAGAGTTAGTTGTTTTGATTTTGAAGATTGGACACAGAAAAGATATTTATCAAAGCACTTTATAACTAAATTTAATCATATGCAAAAAATAAATCATGCAAAAGATTTTGGTGGTTTCACCTGGGATAAAGGCAAAAAATTGTTAGCTTTTCTAAGATCAAATATTTTGTAAAAAAAAGATTGCGATTATGCGCATACTAATGAAACTGTAAATTTAAGTAATGAATTTACAATCTGGTATGGACGGCTAATAAATTGCGCTAAAGAAAAAAAAGACAAAGTAATAGAGCTTTTTGGTGAAGAATGTTACTTCAACTTTCTTAGAACTTATTCTCCATTTTTAGAGGCATGCAGAAAAAATTGCTCGGTGGTGGTATTTTGTATGCTGTTCCAGCGCCAGTGAGAGTTACAGGTTCTAGTAACGTCGATGCAATTTAGGAAATATGGCATTTACATTTTTCATGTATTTCTGATAATCACTGCCAAATAAATCAAGTAATTTTTGTTCTTCTTTTTTAATTAGAACACGAAATATAAAATACATTGCTATTGGTATGGTAAGCCCCAAAAGTTGTCCGTCAATAATAACAATGCCGGGTACGATAAAAACTATCCATGCTCCGTATATTGGATGGCGTATAAAGCTATAAACGCCAGATGTGGTCAATTTATTTTTGGTAAATGCTTTTTTTATTTCTATTAGGGAAAAAACGAGAATTGCAATTCCGGTAATGATAAGAGTAATTCCAATAAAAAAGGCTGCGAAATTATGATATGAAGTAAACCTATACGTGTCAAAAATTAGATGGTCCAAGTTTAAAATTATTAGAGAGTAGATTAAACTTACTGCAAAAAATAGATGTCCTATCCCAAAGAAAGATCGTTTATGCATATCGTTGGATATGATAACCTGATATATTATATATTAGCAATGCTCATTGATTATCACTTTTTTGTTTAATTCATTTAAATGTCGACAGCCTAGTGGAGGCAGGAGGAAATCCATGGATAAAACAGTAATTTTAGGTGTTAAATTAAATCAGCGACAAACTTCATCTTTGAATTTTCAAAAAATTATTTCTGAATACGGGTGCAACATTAAAACACGAGTAGGCATACACAATGTTTTGGATGATAAATGTTCAACTGCTGGAGTAATTTTGTTAGATTTAATTGGTACGGATGAGGAGATTAAAGCGATAGAAGATGCAATTAAAAAAATTCCTGAGGTTGAGGTTCAAAAAATGGTTTTTAATCATACATAATATACAAGTTACGTCCTTGCTTTTTTTAAACATCACAATACCATTTAACTAATTTAGAAAGCATAAGGAGATTTTATAATATGCGCAAAGGTTTTAAAGCCGCAGTATGCGGATTGTCTTTAGTTGCCTCGGTTGCTGTTTGCGATGCGGCAGATGTTAATTCTGCAAAACAGGATACATCAAACAGTCAAAAACCGAATATTTTATTTATTGTCGTTGATAATGAAGCAGCTTCTACTTTAGGATGCTATGGAAACAAAGATATTTTAACGCCAAATATCGACAATATGGCAAATGACGGTATGTTATTTAGAAATAGTTTTGCTACCAATGGTATGTGTTCTCCTACAAGGGCTTCTATATTAACAGGATTGATGCCGTCTCAACATGGCGTAGCAACTGCGCTAACAGATCCGCCTAATAACAAGTTTTGGCCGCAAAATTGGGGAGCGATCGATGAGTTTCGCAACATGCCGCAAACGCTTGCTGATGCAGGGTATGATACTGCGTTAATTGGTAAATTTCATTTGGGTTCTCCATTAGAACCAAAATTAAAATTCAAGTATTGGGTTACTTTTCCTAACGGCGTAACGTCAACGTGGTTTGACAATGAAATTATCGATAATGGCAAAACCTACGTAGAGCTTGGAAATATTGTAAATTTTTGGACTAACAAAGCAGTTGATTACATTAAACATCACGATCGTTCCAAGCCATTTTTCTTGTATCTTGCCTATAATGGTCCCTATGGGCTGCCTCCAGTTATATTAAAACCTGCAGGCAATGACTTTATAAGGTTATATGCAGGAAATGATATGTCATCTATGCCGCGAGAGCCGGTCAACCGAGACCTTTTGAGTGGTTTAGTATATTTAGAAAGGCATGCCATGGACAATCCATTTTATCAATGGGCTGGTCAATATTTTCAAGACTTAATTTGGTCAGTGAATAATCTTGAGATAATGCAAAACTATGCAGCACAAATAAGTTTTGTGGATTATAACGTTGGCAAGGTTTTACAAGCTTTAAAAGAAAGCGGAATGGATGACAATACCTTAGTTATTTATACTGCTGACCAAGGGCTTGCTTATAGTCAAAAGGGTTTTTGGGGACAAAGCAATAACTCCGATCCCGCTAATCTTTATGATAGTACTGTCAAAGTTCCGTTGATTATGCGTCATACTAAACATATAAGTCCAATGCAAAGAACAGACATGATGATTAGCGAATACGACATTTTCCCTACTATTCTGGATTACGCAGGATTGGGAAATATAAAAATTGCCAATACTCCTGGAAAAAGCTTTGCTCCTTTGTTGAGAGATGAAACTTTAAGTTGGGATAACCATGATGCCATTTTTATGGAACAAGAAGCAACCAGAGCAATTCGCACACAAGATTGGAAATATGTTAAATTTTTCGATATTCCAAGAGAAGAACTATACAATTTGTTGACAGATCCCGGTGAAAAAGTAAATTTAGCTGCTGATCCGAAATATGCTCAAATCAAGAAAAATTTAAATCAACGCCTCGATGATTTTTTCCATCGTTATGCTGACCCAAAGTACGATTTGTGGCAGGGCGGAACCGTAAAATCAAACTCTGATGTTCCGGATAAATGGAAAGCTAAAAATCCTAATTGGACTCCCGTAACGAAATTGGTAAAACCTTTTTCTGGCTAATAATTATATGAAACGGAAAGAGGTTTATTTACGTGTCTAAACCAAACAGTTTTCATCTCATAATCAAACCCACAAGTGCAGTTTGTAACCTGAACTGCACTTATTGTTATTATCTTCCCAAAAAGAAATTATTTCCTCATGCTAAAAGCTTTGTAATTGACGACCAATTGCTTGAGCTGCTAATTAAACAATATATTCAAGGACAAACTAGTCAGACCATTGATTTTACGTGGCAGGGCGGCGAACCAGCTTTACTTGGATTAGATTTTTTTAAAAAAGTTATAGTAATGCAAAAAAAATATGCGGGAAGTAAAGTAATAACCAACGATTTACAAACCAATGGAACTTTACTAGACGACAAATGGTGTGTTTTTTTGCGTGAACATGGGTTTTTAGTAGGTTTGAGCGTAGATGGGCCTCCTTATCTGCACGACAAATATCGATTGGACTCACAGGGAAATAAAACATGTGAAAAAGTACTGGCAGCTGCAAAACTACTAAATAAACACCATGTAGATTTTAATACTTTGACAGTTATTAATCGTGAAAACGCAAAATATCCTGAAGAAGTATATTTGTTTTTAAGAGATGAAATAGGTGCTAAATATATGCAATTTATTCCCTGTGTAGAAAGAACAAATACCCATTTAGTTACGGAATACTCAGTTATTCCCGAAGACTACGGAGATTTTTTATGCGGGGTATTTGATCATTGGTATCAGCATGATTTGAGAAAAGTTTTTGTGATGAATTTCGAAGCTACACTTAATTTATTATTGCAAAAACCATCTCCATTATGTTTTTTTGCACAATGTTGTGGAAAATCTTTGGCAGTCGAACACGATGGTTCTGTTTATTCATGCGACCATTTTGTATCTCCTGAATATCAACTAGGAAATATCAAAGAACATTGTTTGGCAGAATTAGCTGCTTCTGCAAATCAGGAAAAATTTGGTTTAAACAAACTTAACCACGTTTCTAATGATTGCCGTAGTTGTGCCTATTTTCGCTTATGTTATGGGGAATGCCCTAAAAATCGCTTTGTACCTGACGAATTTGGCGGCGGAGCTGCTAAAAATTATTTGTGTAAAGGATTGAAAAAATATTTTGCTCATGTTATGCCTTACATGCTGAAGATGGCTCAGGCTTTAAAAGAGTCTGGTTTGATTTAAAATGAAGATGTGTGTAAATTATATAGTGAGAGGTGATTAGATTTAACATGGAAATAACTTAGCTTCCGAGTGTTTCCGTGTTACTTTTCTGATTATTTTAGTTTATAGTTTAAAACGTTTCGATTATAGCAATTTAGGAAGTTTCTTGTGAGGCCAGTATCTAGGAATTAATGTGGTTTCATAAACTTCGGTAAGTGCCCATTTCGGAAGTGTAGCAGATGTATTGCTAATATTATAGGTACCGCCTCCTGCTTCAAAATGACGATTACTAAAAGTTATTTTATCCATTAGAGAATACTCAAAAAAAACGTAATTCTCATCTCTAGGAGCGGTAGCCGCTGTATGTGCAGATATTTTATTTCTCCATTCATATAATTCGGGAACAACTTTTGTTACATAATTCGTACAAAAAATATTAATTGGTTTTGCATTATTTGAAATATCCTTATAATCCCACTTATTCTTATTTAATATATCTAATAAACCAATTGTTCTTATATAATTTGTTGTATAAATCACAAACCAGTCAAAACTACAATAAATTATTGGATGGAACGAAGCGAATGCGCAAAATGTAGTGCCAGGGTTAGCTTGGTAAAATTTAATTTCATGTTGCCTTATTAGTTGCGCTAAATACTCGATACCCACCTCATATTGATCAATAACATGTGTATTGGAAATTGGTAATTTGTCAATAATAATTTTGTCAATATGATCTAAAACTATTGCTGCCATATAAAACCTCAATGAAATATAGTTTATTTCCTTACCTTACGTGATATTTCTAGTAATTTCAAGGAATGGTAACTTAATCTGGCGTTGTTGATCTTAATCCCAATAGTATTTTTTACGGTATTGCTTGTATGTGGAAAGTTTATTCAAATAGCAGTACTTGTGATTATTTAGTTATTTTAAACGTGTCGATTTCGACACGTTTAAAAATTAGGAGGCGGCTTTATTTTGGGTTAAAGACGTGTCTAATTTGTGTAAATATGAATTATAGTGTAAACTTACGTGTAAAGGTTACATGAAAATGAGGAAATAAAAAATGCACGTGAAATTATCCAAACCACCTCTTAAATACGTATTGGCTCAGGTAAGATTCTCTAGTATAGAAAATATTGCCAGTATGTTGCCTCTATTACAAGATAAAATTAGGGCGGATTTTCCTATTCAGGAAAGGGTTGATATTAACTCAATTCGGCTAAAAGAAGGCCGAGCTCCTGATGTTGATATTTTTACTCAATGGCATTTTGTAGATAAAGAAAGAAAAACAGGAATTATTCTTGATAAACAAACTCTTACTATACATACATCTAAACATGTGCAGTTTGAACAATTGTTAGGCACATTTGCAAAAGTTGCCTCACTATTTCATGAAATTCTAAAATTCTCATTATTTACTAGACTAGGGTTGCGTTACGTTAATCTTATTGAAGATGATGTATCCAAGATTGATAAGGGATTGCAAGGATTCAAATTAAGTGGCAATGAGTTTAAAAAAAATTCTTATATTACAAAGACCGAAACTATACAGCGCAGTATAGCAGGGATGATGAAGGTTCAGGCGATAAAAATTGAAGATGTAAAAAATATCTCTGGAGTACAAAATATTTTTGTATCTCCTGACTTGGGAGATGTTGCAAAATTACTTTCATTTGAACATTACAAAAAACCTAAAAAAAAATTTGTGATATTAGATATTGATCATTTTAATGATTATCGAAATGATTTTAAAGTTGAAGAAATTATTCAACTATTTCATACATTACATGATCCAATTTATCAGGCATTCCGTCAGGCTGTAGGACTGGAAAATTTGAATAGCTGGAAGTGAGGATTATTATGTCTACTCAGGCAAATATTTCGCTAAATGATTTATCGCAAGGCACAGGAGTAACTCCAATAGAAAATTCCACGCGATATGACATGCTGCCTGATCTTGATAATACAGGCTATTTTTATAGTAATCTCATAAAAAGATTTTCAACGTTTGGTATTTTTGTTTTAGGTACTGCCGGAATTCTTACTACTTTATCCCTAGGTACTGCATCTGTACCCACTGACTACTTGAGCTGGGAGGAAGATGTTGCTCAAAGTGTACAATATACAAAGACTGCGGAATTTTTACAATTCGAGGATCAAACAGCATATAAGCAGATAGAGCAGATAAGAAGATCGCTAGGAGTAAATATACTTGAATTAGCAGCAATATTGGGTGTTAGTCGACCAACGATTTATGAATGGATTGAATCCAAAAAAATAAGTATCCGTAAAGATAATCAAAAACGTTTAAATGCTATTTGCGAAATAAGCAAAACGTGGAGAGATAAAAACATAGGCGTTTTGGTTAGTTACTTACACAAATCTTTTGGTGCATCGAGCAAATCATTATTTGATTTGTTAAAAAATGATAAATTAGACATGGTTAGTATTAATAACTATTTAGAGAATATTGCACAGATTATTTCAAAAAAACGCTTAGCAGATGAAGCACAGGAAGAGCTGTTAAAAAAACATGGTTTTGAGTCTGTTAGCAAAAAGGACATGGAGGATAGATTAAATGATATTGATTTCTGGGATTAAGCATGCGAGACGAAGCAGATGTGCTAAAAATAAAGCAGAATTTATGGAGACAAGGAGCATGTCTTTTAGTCGACGCAACTTTGAAAATTTGTACATTCCCTGAAAATAGACAGGAACTATTATCCCAAGGGTTGTATATTGTTATAAGTCATGACTGTGATATTTTAAACCCTAGCTTAAAGAAAGAACCAGTAGTGGAAGTTATCAAAGCAGAAGAAATTACCGGTGATGAATATAACGGTAAATTCATAAATGGAAGAAATCCAAGAGAACTCCATTTAAAAATTAATCAAAAAAATTATCGGCTAACTCCTTTCCCGCAAAATAGATTTTTTATTAATCGTAAATATCTAGAAACATATAGCGCCAGCCAGCTTGAGGTGGAAAAACCAAAGGTAATTATCAATTGGATTTGTAAGCGATACCGAAGGCATGGCTTTCCCGATTCTTTTAATCTGCGCTGTAAAAAAAGTAAAGTTTTAGAGGAAATTCAAGACATTTTCAAACAACCTCTGGCGCAAAATATACGAGGATTATTTTTTAGGATTAATACTGATAAGGAGTTACCAGCAAATGAACCATATAAAATTATTTTAAAAATGCTGGTTCCAAAAGAATCTTATAAGAATCCTAAAATATTTCCAGAATTGCAGGATATTTTTGATAAAATAGTGGTTTTAATTAGTAAAATTAAGGGTGTTATTCTTCTAGATTGTTCGCAAATGTTATCTATGGATGAAGTAACTTTACATGAATACCAGCGATTAAAAGAATGGGATTTTGATTATATTAGTTTTTTAAATGGTGAAGATGGTGAAACGTCATGTGATGTAGTTTTGTAGTTGTTGTGTATAGTGTGCGATAGAAATATCTGTATATCAAAAAATCAAAATAATTTATCTTTTACTAAAATAAGGATTGGCCAAATTAAGGAATTTGCAGGGTTGAAAAAATCATTGAACGAATTTAATCCGATATCTATTGATACATTTTTATGTCACAACAAATCTCATCAAGAAGCGGGACAAACAATGATTATTTATTCCTTGCTGAAATGCGAAAATGAGAAGGTATTCTCCTATTGGTGGCAAACGGAAAGAGAAGATAGATCTGGCAATAAAATTGAGTCCGATAATTGGTATTGTAATTTAATCAATGATCTTTTGTTGGATTGTTCTGATAAACCTGAAAAGCTATTAGACAATAAACTGCATATTGTCACTTTTAATTATGATATGAGCATAGACTATTATTTATATGACCAACTCAAAAATATTGGGAGTATAAAAAAAGGTGGGGTTGGTGATAAATTTTGGCAAGAACTACATTGCAATAGTCCCATCATCTTTGCCGAATTCAATAACTTTTTTATTGATTTATTGGGTATTTATGGTATAATGCGGGTATTTACGGTACATTTATTGGGTATTTTTATGGTTAATTTTAATAAAATTGTTATTACGCCAACATTATTGAGCTTGATAGCAGAAATAGATGAATTTAAAGGCGGCTGGAAAGCTTTGAGTAATTTAGCGCCAGAAAAGTTAAATCTATTAAAAAAAGTTGCAACTATAGAAAGCATTGGTTCCTCCACGAGGATAGAGGGAGCAAAATTGTCTGATAAACAAGTTGAAGAGTTATTGACAAATTTAAATTCATATTCTTTTCGTTCACGTGACGAAGAAGAAGTTGCGGGTTATGCGGAAGCGATGAATCAAATATTTGACAATTATGCCCACATTTCTTTCACTGAAAATTATATCAAACAAATACATCAAGTATTGTTAAAGTATAGTTCCAAAGATGTGCGGCATAGAGGAGAATATAAGAAATTTTCTAATCAAGTTGAAGCATTTGATGAAACTGGAAAAAGTTTAGGCATTATTTTTGAAACCGTATCACCTTTTGAAACACCTATGCAGATGCATGATTTAGTTTCCTGGACGCAAAATGCATTAGTAGGAAAGACTTTGCATCCGCTTTTAATTATAGGGATATTTGTGGTTTGCTTTTTAGCAATACATCCTTTTCAGGATGGAAATGGGCGCTTATCAAGAATTTTAACAACTTTATTATTAATCAAATATGGATATAATTATGTTCCTTATAGTTCTATAGAAAGTATCATTGAAACAAATAAAGAAGAATATTATTTAGCACTGCGAAGAACTCAGATAACATTAAAGAGTGAAAATCCAGAGTGGGCAGCATGGCTTATCTACTTCTTACAAGTTTTAAAAAAGCAAAAGGATCGATTAATTAATAAATTACAGAGAGAGAATTTATTGTTAGAAAGTTTATCGCCATTGGGTTTGCAAATTGTGCAATTAATTCGAGATCGTGGGCAAATGAATATTTCCCAGATAGCACAGCTTACAAAGGTAAATCGCAATTCTTTAAAAGTTCAATTACGTTATTTAGTTAAACAAAAATATTTAATGTTGTGCGGAAGAGGTCGTGCTTCTTGGTATGTTGTGAATAAATAATTGTATTTATTTAATCTTATGTCCCAATATGATTGGAGCGCAAAAGAATTAGATGGCCAAGTATCGACTTGGGATATAGCAAGCCAAGGTTTGTCCCAAATAATCGCCTTATGTTAAATGTAAATTTTTGTGTAGGTAAGATGTTAAAGAGGGTCTTCTCTACATTTTACTGGAAGTGTCCTTATTATTGCGTGTAATGGGTTTTTTTGCAGGTTATTAAGTTCCTTACAGACTTTACAGAATTTAGGTATAGTCTGTGTGATTTGTAAAGCCGCTGTTATTAGGTAATTAAATAGGCTTGTTCCTATAAGCCCTTGTAATATCAAACTAGATGAGACGACAAAAGTGTTTAAACCTAAATTTTTCCATGTGTCTTTAAGATTTTCTTGGCATTGTGCATATTTGCTTCTTAATTGCTGAGTTGCTTCTCGATATTTTTCAAATTGACTATTTGTTTTGTGAAATGCTTTCTTACTTTCCTGCAAAAGAAAATCTCTTTATTTATATGTTTTTTTATTTGCGGAGGCGGCTTACTGACCGATTCTGCAAACTTCTCTTTGTAGTTATCTTCTCTCGGGTAAATTACTCTTGGAGCCCACGTGTATTTGTTAAGATGATTAGGAGCCTCTATTACTACTTCACCATCGTTAATTAAAGCCGCATCATCAGGGTGTATAAGAAAAACGGTATTAAAAAACAGTAAAAGTCTTTTTATTGTTTCTTCCTTTGGAATGGTTTCTGCTGGTGTTATAAGAATGCGAGAGTCTTCAGACATTTTTTACCCTTTTCGTATATAGAGAAATCTCTGCGAATGATTATTCTGCTTGTTCGTACATTACTTAGTATGTAATAGATATTTCGACATGAAAAAATGAGCTACGCAGAATCCTCTGAAATTATTAATTAATGGCGTCCCCGACGGGAGTCGAACCCGTGTTACCGCCGTGAAAGGGCGATGTCCTAGGCCTCTAGACGACGGGGACAATTGAGAGGCAATGCAATTGTTTAAACTAAACTAAAAATAACAAAAAAACAAATACTTAATAAAAAACTTGGTGGAGCTAAGCGGGTTCGAACCGCTGACCCCTTGCATGCCATGCAAGTGCTCTCCCAGCTGAGCTATAGCCCCAAATACTTTAAGCAGAAAGCATTTTAAATACTTTAAGTTTCATTTGTCAATGAGCTTTTCAATATAGTTTTTGCTTATCAAAGAAGAGTCAATTTGAAATAACTCTGAATTCCTCGGAGAAAAACCAATTTGCACTTGCACATTATTGAATAAAACAAAAGCCATCGCATTAATCGGAAAAAGCACTTAACGAAAAATGAGATGGTTATTGATTATTGCATTTTGATATTTTTTATTTACTAGAAGAAACTGATACCGCAACATGCTTTTCAATCAATCCAGTAGATGCTGTTACTTCTTTGCCATAAGCTTCTTCTGCATCATGCTCACCACCAAAATCAAGTCTAAATTTTAAGGTATTCTCTACGCTGCCAGATAGATCATCAGAATTGGGTACTAAATATTTAAGAGTGCTTTCTATTTCTAATAATAGGACCTGACGGTATTTTTCCAAACTAGCCAATTCGTTAGTTTTGTTGTTTAAATATTGTTCATCAGGAAGAGATTTTAGCTTGCTTTCGATAGGTATTTGTAATTCATCGTGAATTAGTTGAAAATAGTTGTTGATGGCTGATAAGCGGCCAACTTGAATGTTTGAACCCTAACTTGAACAATTCTTCATTTGTATTTTCTAACTGACGGTTTATTTGCAGCAAGTACTCCCGCTCTTGATCTATTGGATCTGATTGCTGTTCTGTCTCTGAATCTAATTGTAGAAATGGAATTTGATCTTCTGGTGTCGGTTGCTTTACTGATACTTCTTTTGGTTGTTGTTCTGGCTGTTCTATTCGTGGACTAAGCATATGTTTTTCTCGTTATTGTTATTATATTATTATTGTTATTGCGTTTATGATAATTAAAAATGCTAATAAAATTATAGGGGCTGTCCTAGATAATCAACATAATTTCCCCTTACTTTCCTCTTCGTAAGGGGAAGTTATATTTTTACCTTTATGAGCTTAGCCTTTAGAAAGGTGTAGCTTTTTTGGGTTGTGAGATAACTTGCTGAGAATCATCAGCAGCTTCCTTCTCTTTAGCTGTACTTTTATGATGACGCTTTCTATGGTGATGGTGATGCTGTTCTTTGTCTTGATTACCCTTGGCGAAAAGACTAAATCCTTGAGTCTTCTGTTTTGACGAAGATTTTGTTTGATCAATACGTTCTTGTACTTTATCATGCGTATGTTTTATTCCCGATCGTAGCGCTTGTAGTTGCTCTAAACCAACTTTTATTCTTTCGAGTTCTTGTGTTATTGAATCGCCTTTATCTAGGGCTTCTGCTGCAGTCCAACCTGCTCCTCCAAAACAGCCTATTCCGCCAAGCACCATTGAGGCTGTCGCAATTGTGAGAAGACTACAAATTCCCATTTTTATCACCAAACTTGATTCTATTTCTTGAGAACCAAACTCGTGTAAATCTTGGCACATTTTTAATAAAGACAGGAATCCATTTGCACAAAGGGCTCCAGACCCAATCGTTAAAGCAGAACCAATTTTAATATTCCGCGTTCTCCCTTCTGAAAATTTATTTAACTCTTGTTGACACCGATCTTGATGTTGTCCGATATAATTTTCATAACTAAAGATTTTTGCGCTTATGTCTATCAAACTTGCATTAAAAATCTCATTAAGATTTTCCAGCCTCTCTAGACTGACTGGTGTTGATAATTCCTCTCTTATCGATCGTAATTCTTGCATGTTCTTTATTGGGAATAGTTGTTGTTGCATCATAGAATTTTCCTCACTATTTAATTTTTAGAATAATTATAAATGTTAATAATATTTAGTTTTTTGCTCAAAAAAACCAATTTTTTTACTTGCTTAAGTATAGTACCAAATTTTAAAATTGTGAGAAAAAGTTGGTCGCGAAAAACAATTTTTTAAATTTTCTCTTGTTAACTGCTTGATAATTATAGTGTTTTCAGTGTCTCTCATTTTTGCGCAATTATTGAATTTTCATTTATTTTTTAAAAAGATTGATCATTTTTTTATTTTTCAGATAAAGCAGAAACTTTTCAAGCGGCTTGAAAAAAAAGCTTCACCAGAAAATGCGATAGCAGTTATTGTAATTACATTTCAAGCCAGATTTTATTTGGGAGCTGAAATTTGGGCAAATTGCTTAGTTGATGCAGTATGACTTGCATCGTTTTTTTGGCTATGATGTTTCTTTTTTTTATCGCTCCCAAAATCGAACCGACATGGTGCGCTGCTTTCTGCATTTTTGGTTGAAGCGTTAAGCGCTGTATGAGCAGCTGTTTTAGTGCGGGACTCTATAAATTCAAGCATGGATTTTACTTCTGATAACTGCGATTTGAGTTTTTGTTTTTCCCCAAAGTTACTTTCTTGCCAAGGTGATTTATTTTTTTCTTTTTCTGCTTTTTTTCTGTAGCTGCTCGCAATCGTACATCCTATAGGAATGGCAACGATTGCTGCAGGTAGAACCATAATCGAAGCAACGTATATTGTTGTGATGAGTGCATGTAGCGCTTGTTTTTGCGGAT
>PLMI01000055.1 GCA_003142435.1 Coxiellaceae bacterium
CCTAACTCTGACAATGGCGATTTTGTGCCTCCAAATGCTGTGACAACATATGCTGTCACAGCTGGTGGACATTGGGATTTATTATTAACAAAAGAAGACTTGAGTTTTGTAGCACCAATCCTAGCTAACACACAACCAATCAAGCTTACAAAACCCTTTGTGCCACCTAAATCATTTTTAGAAGAATCAATAGTGGAGAAAAAAGCCTTTATAAAAACAATACCTGATTATGTAAAATCATTACTACAGGGACTTGCTTCTGAAGAACAAATCCGCGAACAAATCGACAAAATACAGCAAGAAGCTAGGAGTAATCTTGATCGAACAACTAGGCAATCAACTGCACATTAAAGTTTTTTAGCAACTGCTAAGCGTATTTTCTTTACAGCAAAGAAAATGCCAACAGGAGAAGAAGTAGAAATGCAAGATGTAAAACAGACTTTAAAAGAAATTTCAAAAACTCCTGCAACATCTTCTGTAAAATTAGGCACCGATGATTGGAAAATAATTAGCGATTTTGCAAATGCGCCAGATCGCTCTGATAAAGTTGTCCACAATAAAGACTCTGTTGACGTTAGTTTCCAAATTACGATGCCTGTTGAGGAATACCGGCAATATATAAATACTGTAGAAAATAGAGCAGGTATATCCAACGTTCAACAAACATCAACACATGTTACCTTTAGTAAAACCTTGAGAATGTCACCAGAAAGTTACAACAGATACTGCGAAGATCGAGATATTGCTGAAAAAACCCAACTAGAAGAAATTGCTAAAGTATTTCCAGCATTAACCCCGTAAACTATGCGAGGAACCTGGTGAAGGCTTTTCTGTACTTATTGCAGCTTTCTTATTGTTATTGAAAAAACGTGAAGCACTGACCTCTAGTTTTTCATCCTTTGGCTTAAATGCCAAACGTTGAGCAATTTCACCTAAAAATTTCCCGACGCAAGCCACGTAGTCTTTTGAATTCTCACCAAACAGACGCTGCATATGACCGTAGTTTTTATTTGTAAAAGGATTAGGGTCTTTGGTTCCCTTTCCATTGGCTATAGAATTCACAGCGAAAATTTTACTAATGGTACTCTGCAATTCTAAATTGTCAGTAAGAATAATTGAGGATAAATGTTCATTTTCCAAAAACTTTAAAATATATTGCATCTCTTGATTATTGCAAATCCGTTGTATTTCTTTCTGCACATTTGGTATTACGCCATCAACATCGATACCAAGAGCATCGATTTCTGTCGATAAATAATGTAAACTTTTTTGCAATTTTTCCTTTGACATTTCTCACTTCCTTGAAGAAATATTTCTATAATTTCAGTATAGTAAATTAACTAAATTTTAACAAAATTAGCTTTTAGTATTGTAATTACTGATTGCTAAGGTGAAAATTCTTGTCATTCTCGCGAAAGCGTGAATCTATGTTTTTATATGTGGATCTCCGACTAAACCATTCGGAGATGACATCTCAAACAAAACCACTCGAGGATGCAGTATTTTATTCAACAAAGCTAGAAATTTATATGCAAATATCAAAATATTATAGTATTATTTAAATATAAAGCATTAGCCTTAAATTCTTATATTTATTTTTTTAGTATTTTCCAATAAAAATGGAGTTTAGTGTTATGGCAGTTTCAAAAGATATAAATTTTGGGAATCTACTAAAAGGAATCAAATGTTGTAGAGATAAAGTCTTTGTATTTTCTCCCTATTCACTTTGGGATTTAGGTCTCAGTGAAGATCAATACTGTCAAATTATTGAAGCTGTTGTTACAAATCCTAATATTTACTCTGTTAAAATCTCAGATCGTCCTTTTCATTATCTTGCACAAAATGACGACCATTATCCTGAAAGATGTTCTCGTGCAAAATGGCTGAAATTTTTTGCATCTGAGAATGGACTTAATTTTTTATTAGCTAAAAAAAATAAATATCCAGAAAGTATTAAGGAATATTTGGAAAGTGTCAGACGCCAGCGCTGGGATGTCCACTCATATCCATTAGATCTAGGAACATTACTGGAACTAGGTAAAGATTTACGATCCCTTGGGTTTCCTGCATTTTCAATATTTCTCAATACTTATGAATATCATATGCGTATTCTACAATTGCTTCGTGATCATTCAGATTGTGACCAATCTGAATATTGTGAACGTATCAAATCTGACTTAAGTTTTTTAACCTGTAATCCGGGTGAAGAATTCGACGTAAATGTTCAAACAATTGAGGAGGCATTGATAGGCCAAAAAAATCAAATCGAAATAACATGGCTGTTGATAAAATCTTTTACAATATGTAATTGGCTGGAGAACAAAATAAGATCAATGCCACAACTAGTGGATTTATATTTAGATAGTGATGTAAGTTCTGATGATTTTCTTATACAAAAACTCTTGCAAACAAATAAAGTAAAAAATTTGTATCAAAAATTTTCTGACGGAAAAACAAAAGGAGTAAAATCACTTTCTTATCCATCAGCACCTGTTATAAGTACTATGGGTTTGCTGCCAATAACTGCAAAAGCTTCACTACAATCGAGCGTACAACCTGCCCCAGCTAAAGATCAAATAACGTACGGTAGAAGGAGATGTGAACGTGACATAAACCCACAACCTCAACCTGCTAAATCGCAACTGGAACGAAGCGCACCGACTACGCTACAAAATCCTTATACAAAAGTAGAACAACCAACTACAACATTTGCAAGATTTGGAAGTTTTTCCATAAGCCCGCCATTGCAACCTACTAGCTCTTCACCTCAACCAAGTGCACCACCACCCTTAGAAAGTATTGTAGAAGAGCTACCATCTCTAGCGTCATTCAAAAAATTTTCACAAGACTTTTCTACAAAGTATGGTAGAAGTTTCAGAGCTTCTGCACCCAAAAAAGAAGAAGGAGTTGTAAAACCATTTTGTACCTATAACCATTTAACAGAAGCTAATTTAAGAGAAATGGATATATGTGCGCTATTATCTCAGCTAGAGTATTTAGGAATAAGTGAATCTGAAGTTACTAAAGAATTAGAAGCAAAATACCCTGGGTTAAATTTTGTTTGTCCTTTATCTGCAAGTCTCATCAAAGAACCGGTATTAGCAAGTGATGGTTATAATTATGAAAAGTTAGAATTTGAAAAATACGTTAAATCTTGTGGTGCGAGCCCTTTACTTAGTCCTATGACAAGACAACCTATGGCGAAATCTATTATGCCAAATGAACAGCTTAAAAGAATAATTAGAGGTTTCTTATGTTCTACAATTTTGGCGAAACAAGCAGAATTTGAGACTAATGAAAGAGCAAGCTACCCCCAAATTCCATGAAATTTAATACAAAANNAAATAGTCTTACAGAAATCCGATAAAAAACCAATATTTTCAATATGTTAGAATAGCTACTTTAAGTCGTCTAAAACTATCTTTATCCATTGCATCACAAAAAATCACAACAGAAAAGAACTTACCGTGTTTTCTAATCACATCATCAATTCTAAAGTGAGGAATTAGCACTAGCTTATTGATAACAGAAGAATTTTGTAACCTAACCGGTAGCCTTTCACCTTTAGCATTAACACAATGCCAAATTTCATCATTAAAAATTACTATTTCTACGATGCTTGTCTTCGCCCGCAACAAAAAGTATTTTCTATAATCCACAAGGAAAAAGCAACTTGATAATATAACAATAAAAAAAAGTTTTGCCCAAATAACCATGGGAGTTATTAGCAAAATCATCAAAGAGCCAAAATATATACCCGTCAGAAAATAGATTAAAATTTTAGATTGTTTTATATAAAAATTTCGCTGTACCATAATTAAAAACTATAGATTCTTGACAATATCATTCAGGAATAACAACACAATGCAAATTTATTAAATAATTCGTGTTTGTATGTTTTATGAAACAAAATTAATTTGTAAATTT
>PLMI01000143.1 GCA_003142435.1 Coxiellaceae bacterium
TGTTGCCGATAAAACAAAAATTGTCGGCAAAATGAGCACTCTCTCAATGATTCTTGGCATGGGGTATATTATTGGGCTTAAATACTCGGCAATTATTTGCGCGGGCTCGTTCTTATCATGGTTTGTGTTAACACCATTATTCAATGAAGTTGGACAAAATTTACTCGTTCCTCTGGGGTCCACAACTACAAAATTAATTTCAGCAATGAGCGCGGAGCAAATATTTTCCATCTACGTAAAACACATCGGCATTGGTGCAATCGCTATGGCCGGCCTTATAGGAATTATTCGCTCTTATAAAATAATTTTTGGCGCATGCAAATTAACTATTTGCGAAATTTTTAAAAAGAAAATTGATAGAGAAGTTGAATCCCGTTGGCAAACGGATATAAAAATACCATACGTAGTGCTGTTTATTCTTCTGACAGCTCTGCTAATTTTTGTTTTCTTAATTGGCGGAGTAAGTTTATCATTATCCCATGCTTTAATAGGCCTTTTGCTGGTTATTATTATTGCATTTTTGTTTACCACGGTCGCGGCAAATGCAATAGCAATTGTCGGATCAAGTCCCGTGTCGGGAATGACGCTCATGACTTTAATTCTATCTTCTTTTGTCTTGGGTAAGGTTGGCCTGTCAGGAAATGCCGGTATTTTAAGCGCTTTAATTATTGGCGGCATTGTGTGCACCGCACTTGCAATTGCAGGGTCCTTCATAACAGACCTTAAGATTGGCTACTGGTTAGGATCAACACCCAAAAAACAAGAAAGCTGGAAATTTTTAGGAACACTTATTTCCTCTGCCACAGTTGTAGGCGTAATTTTTCTTTTAAATAAAACATATGGTTTTACAGGCCCTAATGCACTAGTTGCTCCGCAGGCAAATGCAATGGCAGCTGTCATCCAGCCGCTTATGTCAAACATCAGCGCCCCATGGATGCTCTATTTTCTCGGGGCGGTGTTGGTTTTAATTTTAACTATTTTAAAAGTTCCAGCGCTGCCTTTTGCTTTAGGAATGTATTTGCCGCAGGAATTAAATACTCCTTTGCTCGTAGGCGGACTCATCGCCTGGCTTGTGGCCACCCGATCGAAAAATGCACACAAAAATAATGCTCGTGCGTCACGCGGAACGCTGATTGCCTCTGGATTTATTGCTGGCGGCTCCCTCTTTGGCGTCATTGGAGCGCTTTTAAAATTCAGCGGCATTGATCTATTACAAACAGCATGGCAGCAAACAAATGGCGCTGAAATTTTGGGATTTGGCATGTTTACATTGTTGGTTATTTATCTCTTTATCGATGCCATGAGAGCAAAACCAAGATGATGAGCGGCTCTTTTCATGAATAATCCTTTAATAACAGCTGAAGCACAATTAGATGAAGAGATAATTGAGCGAAATATTCGTCCTCAAAAACTCAAAGACTATATTGGGCAAAAAGCTGTAACAGAGCAAATGGATATTTTCATTTGCGCCGCCAAAACAAGAAAAGCTCCGCTTGATCATGTTTTAATTTTTGGTCCCCCTGGTTTAGGGAAAACTACTCTTGCCCGCATAATCGCTAATGAAATGGGAGTTTCTTTACGGCAAACTTCAGGACCAGTTATAGAAAAAGCGGGAGATTTGGCAGCGATTCTCACCAATCTTGAGCCAAATGACGTATTGTTTATCGATGAGATTCATCGCTTAAGTCCCACAATCGAAGAAATTCTCTATCCGGCCATGGAAGATTATCAAATTGATATCATCATAGGCGAGGGTCCTGCGGCAAGATCCATTAAGCTAGATTTGCCGAAATTTACTCTGGTTGGCGCCACAACCCGTGCAGGGCTTTTAACTTCTCCTCTTCGCGATCGCTTTGGTATTGTGCAACGCTTAGACTTTTACAATCACAAAGACCTTTCAACAATTGTCACAAGAACAGCATCAATTTTAAATATCTCGCTTGATGAAGAAGGCCCTGTTGAAATTGCACGCCGTTCTCGCGGTACCCCCAGAATTGCCAATCGTTTATTGAGGCGAGTGAGGGATTTTGCAGAAGTTAAAGGCAATGGAATAATAAACCAGAAAACTGCAGACGCTGCTTTGTTAATGTTAGATATTGACAAGCAAGGTCTCGATTTCATGGACAAAAAGCTATTGAAAGTAATTATAGAAAAATTCGATGGCGGCCCGGTAGGAATTGATAGCCTGGCAGCTGCAATTGGCGAAGAGCGGGACACCATCGAAGACGTCATTGAGCCATATTTAATCCAACAAGGTTTTATTCACAGAACGCCGCGCGGCAGAGTTGCCACCAAAATAACTTATTTGCACTTTGGGTTGACTCCTAAATCTGCTTAATTTTTCATCCCTCAAACTTCTTTCGAAACTTCGTCTTTTATCTTAAAACTAAATTAAATATTTTCAAGGAGAGTAATGGTCTCTTAACACCTAAATTTTGTAAGTATTTGATTATACTAAAGTTTTTTATTACATGTTTTAAGCTCTGGCGTTGTTGAATAAATAGCAATTAGTTAGTATTGTCATTCCCGCGAAAGCGGGAATCCAGACTTTTTGTCTATGGATCCCCGAAAGAATCATTCGGGGATGACAAATAATTAAGCTTTTCTGGACGCAAAGAGTATTTATTCAACAACGCCTTAAGCTCTTTTTTGAGGAATTTTAATGATGAATTTTCTATCTACTTATGGTTTATTTTTCGCGGAAATTTTTACTATTGCAGTGGTAATTTTAATTGTGTTTGCCGGAATAGTTGCCATTATTGGCAAAGGAAGAATCAAAGAAAAAGAAAAAATTGAAATTACTAATTTAACCGAAAAATTTCAAAATATTAAAAAGGCTTTGCAAAGTGAAATCTGTAGCAAAAAAGAGTTGAAAGTTTTTGCAAAAAAAGAAAAAGAAGAAAGCAAGCTGGAAAAAAAGAAGAAGAAAATAAGCAAAAACGAGAGCAAGAAAAATATTGAGGAACCGCCAAAAAAACGTATTTTCGTTTTAAAGTTTTCTGGTGACATTCAGGCGTTGGCAGCAGAAAATCTTCGCGAAGAAGTTACGGCAGTTTTGACAGTTGCAACGCCGCGCGATGAAGTTTTAGTTTGCGTCGAAAGTGTCGGCGGCATGATTCCTCATTATGGTTTGGCTGCATCGCAGTTAAAGCGCATTCGCGATCACCACGTTCCATTAATTGTGGCAGTAGATAAAGTTGCCGCAAGCGGCGGTTACATGATGGCATGCGTTGCCAATAAGATTTTTGCCGCGCCGTTTGCAGTATTAGGTTCAATTGGCGTTATCGCTCAGCTCCCCAATTTCAATCGCCTCTTGAAAAAGCACGATATTGATTTTGAGCAAATAATGGCAGGCGAATATAAAAGAACATTGACGGTATTTGGCGAAAACACCACTAAAGGGCGTAAAAAATTCCAGGAAGAAGTTGATGAAGCACATGGCTTGTTTAAAGAATTCGTGGCGATAAATCGTCCGATAGTAGACATAGATTCTGTTGCAACCGGTGAACATTGGTATGGTATTCGCGCCAAAGAGTTAAAACTTGTTGATGAAATTATTACAAGCGATGAATATTTGTTGAATGCAAGCGAAAAAGCCGATTTATATCAAGTGTCTTATGTCTGCAAAAAAAATATTTTGGAAAAGTTCAATTTGAAGGCAAGCAAATTTTTAGGCAAAATTTTGAGCAGCACAAAATATTTTTAATTTAAAAAATTAACACGTCGCGTTTTTTGCGACACAATAAAAGCTGCAAAGCAGCCTAAATATTTTTTATAGCCCAGGGCAAGATCGCGTGTTTTTCGCGATCGCAACCCTGGGGAAGGGTTGGCAACTGCCTAATTTTANNGCGATGGTTGATGTTTTATTTGTAGAGAAAACATGCGCCAATGCAATATTGTTGGGCGATCGCCGGTCGCTCCTACGTTTTTTGAAAATATATTCATGCAATTGCCAGTGAGACAATAGCCGCAAGAGAAAAAAATGCATCACCATAATCCTCATCATTACGATCCGGCGCACTCACACCACAAATCTGCGGTGGGCACAAAAAATAAATTGTTTTTAGCAACAGCAATAATTCTTTTTTTTGGCTGCATTGAAGCTTTAGGTGGCTGGTGGTCAGGTTCTCTGACACTGTTAAGCGATGCCGGACACATGTTGGCGGACAGCATTTCGCTGGCGTTAGCTGGATTTGCCGCCTGGATTGCGAGTCGGCCTATCTCTAAAAGGCATACTTATGGTTTAGGCAGAGCTGAAGTAATTGCGGCGTGGTTTAGTTGTTTATCTTTGATTATTCTTACCATTTTTCTTTTGATTACTGCCATCCGCCGTTTTCACGGCGTTCATCCGGTATCAGGCGAAATCGTGATGGTGATTGCGAGTTTTGCTTTTGTTACTAATCTCATAGTCGCCTGGGTTTTAGGGCATGGCGAAAAAACTCTCAACACTAAAGCGGCGCTTATTCACGTGCTTGGGGATTTGCTTGGTGCAATTACCGCTTTAATTTCCGGGGCAATCATTCACTTTACTCATTGGAATCTAATCGATCCAATTCTTTCTATATTCATTGCGATTTTAATTTTGATTTCTACGGTTAGTTTGCTGCGCGATTCGATAATTGTACTTATGGAAGGAGTGCCAAAACACATTGATATTCGCAAAGTTGAAGAATCTATGCTAAAAGTAAAAAATGTTATTTCCATTCATGATTTACATATTTGGACACTTACTTCCGGAATGGTGTTATTATCAGCTCATGTCGAAATACAAGACTTTACTAAATGGCCGGAAATAGCTGTGGAATTGCGCACTTTGTTGTATGATAAATTTGGTATCAATCATGCAACAATGCAGCCGGAAAATGACTCAATGCCCGTTTGTTGTAAGTGCGATTAAGAGAAGTAAAATATTTTTAATTATCGATAGCAGAAAATAATGGTAAGACGTTGATTTTTAGATAATTTATATGTATAATAATAATTAAATGATGTTGAGTAATTTGCTGGCATTTTGATTTTTTGTAGGGGCGACCGGCGGTCGCCCGTAAAGCCATGAGCCAATTCCATATTAATGGGCGACCGCCGGTCGCCCCTACTAAGGATTTCTTATGCGCATTCCGCGAATTTATGTGCCAGTAAATCTTAGTGAAGAAAAATCTTCTGAGTTAATTTTAGATACTGAAGCGTCAAATCATATTTTGCAGGTTTTGCGCCTTAAAATAGGCGCACCGTTAATTTTATTCAATGGGCAAGGCGGAGAGTTTAGCGCTGAAATTGTCTCTGTGCAGAATAAAAAAGTCATTGTAAAAATAATACAGTTTCAGGAAGGCATTAGGGAATCACCATTGGCTATTCATTTGCTTCAGGGGATTTCTCGTGGCGAGAAAATGGATTTTACTATTCAAAAAGCGGTAGAGTTAGGTGTCACAACAATCACTCCTTTATTTACTGAATATTGTAATGTTAAATTAGATGATGCGCGCTTGACCAATCGGTTACTGCACTGGCAAAAAGTCGCCGTGAATGCTGCAGAGCAAAGCGGCAGATGTTTTGTACCCAAAATTTTTTCTGCATGTAAAATAAATGATTCGGTATCATCCCTTTCTTTTTCCGGAATGCGTCTATTGCTGGATCACAGAGCAGAAATAACCTTAAAAGATTTAAAAATTGAAAAAAATGAAAATAAAATGATATTGCTTGTTGGTCCGGAAGGCGGTTTTTCTGACAGCGAAATCGTGTTTGCAGAAAACCATAATTTTAAAAAAATAAAATTTGGACCTAGAATTTTGCGCACTGAAACTGCAGGTTTGGCAGCGATTAGCGTGTTGCAGAGTTTATTAGGAGATGTATAGGACACAACAACATAAGGAGTTTTATATGCAGGAAACAGTGCATTCTGTACGATTGAAACGACTTGGAATTTCTACTTATAAGGAAGCCGTAATATATTTAAACAAAGACAGCTACATTTGCAAGGCGGAAGGTTTTGAGGCTCAATCCCGAATTAAAGTCTCTTACAATCACAGGACTATTATAGCAACTCTTAATATTGTGACGTCTTCTTTGCTTGCGGCACAAGAAGCGGGTTTGTCTGAATTTGCATGGGAAGTTTTAATGGCAAAAGAAGGAGATTTAGTAATCCTTTCGCATGTTCCTCCTCTTAATTCTATGGATCATGTGCGCACAAAAATTTATGGCAATGAACTTAATGAGCATGCCATAAAAGAGATAATACATGATGTTGTCGATGGCAATTTATCTGATATCCAAATCTCATCATTTCTAACGTCATGCGCTGGCAATCACTTAAGCATCAAAGAAATCACCTTATTGACGGAGGCTATGATAAATGAGGGAACTAGAATTTCATGGGATGCTGAGATAGTCGCAGATAAGCATTCCATCGGCGGGCTCCCGGGCAATAGAACAACATTAATAGTCGTTCCTATCGTTGCTGCTTTTGGTTTGCCAATTCCAAAGACGTCTTCCCATGCAATAACTTCGTGCTCAGGAACAGCTGACTGCATGGAAACATTAGCGCCTGTTGATTTAACACTTGCAGAGATAAAAAAAGTTGTTAACAAAGAAAATGGCTGTATTGTGTGGGGCGGTAAGGCGTTTTTAAGTCCGGCTGATGACATACTGATAAGAATTGAGCGCGTTTTAAATTTAGATAGCCATGGCCAGGTTGTGGCATCTGTTTTGTCAAAGAAAATTTCTGCAGGTTCAACTCATGTACTTATAGACTTTCCTGTGGGACCATTATCTAAAATCAGAAATGAGGAGGAGTTGGTCCAATTAGAATACGCGATGAAATACGTAGGAAAAAGGCTTGGTATTAATGTTGCTACCGTTTGCACCGATGGGTCTAAGCCAATTGGCCGCGGAATCGGGCCTGTGTTAGAAGCCCATGATGTTTTAGACGTATTACAGAATAAGCCGGATGCGCCAATGGATCTTAGAAATAAGGCGTTATTACTTGCGGGGCATATTTTAGAGTTCTCGCCTAAAGTTGTTCCTGGAACCGGGAGATCTATTGCTGAGGAAATTTTAAATTCCGGAAAAGCCTGGCAGAAATTTCAAGCGATTTGTGAAGGGCAGGGAGGGATGAGAATTCCAAAGAGAGCGCTTCACACGCATACTTTCTTAGCACATAAAAGCGGCACTATAAAAAGCATCGATATAAGAGATTTAGCAGAATTGGCAAAATTAGCCGGAGCTCCAAAATCAAAAGCGGCAGGAGTTTATTTGGAAGTGCAAATTGGAAGTAATGTGGAAAAAAGAGAACCATTACTTACTTTGTTTGCAGAGTCGCCAGGAGAACTAGATTACGCTCTTGGTTTTTTGCGTTCGAAAAGTGGTATAATTGAAATCATTGGGGATTAACACCAAATTCCAGAATTAAACGAGCACACCGCAATAAAGTGATCATTAATTAAGGATTTTAGTATAAAGCGAATAACTTTTGGATAAACGATTACATGAAATTTAGCATTCGCATAATGATTTTGATGCTGTTGTCAGCATTGCTGATTTTTGTCGGTTCTTTGACTATTCTAATCAACTACTACACGGATACTAAAATTCTTTTAGATCTTACGAAAAAGATTGTTGGTTTATCCGGAACTTTTATTGAACGTCGAGTTACTTCATTTTTGCAGCCTGTTCGCGATACAACTTTGTTTGGAGTTAACGTCATCAAAGACAAAGTAATCGATGTAAATAATAGGGAAAAATTCAAGGATTTCCTGTTGGAGCTCATAAAAGGACAGCCGCAATTCGCAGCTATTTACTGGGGTGATCCAGAAGGTGATTTTTTTGACGTGGAAAGGAAAAATGGCGATACATTTTACTACTGGGATCAAAGATGCAATCGCGGAATATGTCGCGATGTGAGTTATGTAATAGACTTGCACGGCAATAAAATTGCAGATGTGGCGCCAGAGCTTAAGTTAAGGAAATACGATCCTACGCAACGGCCCTGGTATCAAAAAGTAATTAAATATAAAAAGTTCACAATATCTGATTTGTATCTTTTCTTTCATACTCCCGGGTTTGGTATTACTGCCTCTATGCCTGTTTATGCGGAAAAGGGAGAGTTGCAAGGCGTTTTTTCTGTTGATTTGCGCATGGGAACTCTTTCTGATTTTATTTCGCAAATGAAAATATCCAAAAATACTTCTGCGTTTATTTTTGACAGCAATAATAATCTGGTTGCAGCGCCAAACTTAGACAAAATTTATTTATCAACCGTACCCAAGATTAGCGACATTAAAGACGATTGGATAAAAGAATCGCATAGGTTATACGAAATAAATAAAACGCCGGTTTTCATATACCGATATAACGATTTGCGTTATTTTGCATTTTTCAAAGACTTAACGCCTTTGACTGGAAATAATTGGACTATGGCAATTGTTTTTCCATTAGATGATATTATGGAGCCGTTAAGCATAATTTTAAAAGCGTCTTTTTTTGTCGTGCTAATTACCTTCATAATAGGAATTGTTTTTACGTGGATAATTTCAGGAGCGATGTCTCGGCCGATCGTTAGGCTCGCAAAAGAGGCGATGACAATAAAGACTTTAGATTTTTCGAGTTATACACAATTGAAAACAAATATAAAAGAAATATTTGACATGCAGGATGCATTTAACTCGATGAAACAAAGTTTGCAGTCTTTTGTAAGGTATGTCCCATTTAATTTGGTAAAAAATCTAATGGCTGCGGGCGGAATAGCTCACGTTGGCGGAGAAAGCAAAAAAATCACAACATTGTTTGTGGACATTCAGGGATTCACTTCCTTATCAGAAAAGATGGCGGCGCAGGATTTGATGAGCTATTTATCAGAATATTTTGAAGCCATGAGTAAGGTTATTATCGATTATGGAGGAACAATCGATAAATACATAGGAGATGCTGTCATGGCTTTTTGGGGCGCTCCTTTAGACGATGCGCTCCATGCTTTTCATGCATGCCAGACAGCATTAGAAATGATGGTTGCATTGGAACATTTAAATGGCAGCTTATTGGAACGAAGCAAACCTGCGATTTCCGTGCGCATTGGCATTAATACCGGTTTTGCCGTTGTTGGTAACGTCGGATCCAATGACAGGCTAAGTTATACCGCCATGGGTGACAGCGTAAACGTAGGCAGCAGATTGCAGGATATAAATAAAATATATAAAAGTGAAATTCTTGTCAGTGCCGGAACTTACGAGTTAGTAAAACATTTTTTCCATTTTCGCTTATTAGATCATGTGGCTGTTAGAGGCAAAAAAGAAGGCATTTACGTGTACCAGATGCTATTGCCGCGAGATCCTTTGATTGACGGTTTGGATGTATATAATGCAGAATTTAAACAGGCTTTTGATTGTTATCAGCGAGGTGAATGGGATGCCAGTATTAATTTATTCCAGAAAATGATTATGTCTTATCCTAATGACGGATTAATTCGTTTATTTTTAGAGCGCTGCATTTGTTTTAAGAATAATCCGCCAGCAGGTTGGCAGGGAATATGGAGGTTGGATTGATGAAGGAGCATAAGACAAGGCAAATTTTGCAAATTACGGATTTGCATTTATTCGGTGATGACAACCATACGCTAATGGGATTGCAGACGTCTAATACGCTTGAAGCGGTATTGAACAGCGTAAAATTAAACATGGCTAACGGTGTTTTAGACCCTTCGTGCATTGTGTTAAGCGGAGATATTTCTCAGGAT
This sequence comes from Coxiellaceae bacterium, assembly GCA_003142435.1. Lineage (GTDB taxonomy): Bacteria > Pseudomonadota > Gammaproteobacteria > UBA9339 > UBA9339 > FEN-1226. The sequence goes on from PLMI01000143.1 coordinate 9,725, forward strand.
TATTCTTTAGCTTCTTATCAGAAAGTTTTAAATTACTTTGATGATTTTACTTGCCCAATCTATGCTTTATTGGGAAATCACGATAATTCATACGTATTTGAAAATGCTTTTTTGCATTCAAAAATAAATTTAGATAAAAAAGTTATCTTGGGAAATTGGCTGATCTTGTTGCTTAATTCACACGTCCCTTTTCAAGTTGGTGGCCACTTAAGCGATGGCGAGCTGTCTTTTTTGGAAAGTGAGTTAGCAGCTAATCAAGATAAATTCGTTTTGATTTTTGTGCATCATCATTTGTTGCCATGTACTGCTTTATGGTTAAATAAAATTGATTTGGCAAATAAAGAGCGGTTATTCAGCATAATTGATAAATATAATTGCGTTGTTGGGGTTTCCAGCGGCCACATTCACCAGAACTTTCACGAAATGCGCAATAATGTCGATTATTTCACGACTCCTTCAACTTGTTTGCAGTTTGCCGAAAACACTGAAAATTTTAAAGCCGATGTAGTAATGCCGGGATATCGCTGGTTTAGCCTTGACAGTGACGGATCTTGCACTAGCGGGATTGTTAGAGTCGCACATGAAAAAAGTTTTGTGCCGGATTTATTTGCAAAAGGGTATTAGCAATAATTACATTTGTTTCGACATTATGTATTCTGGATCGGATAATTTTTTAAATCGGCGAAATAAAATAATTGCACCTAAAAGAAAACTAAAAACGAAAGCGAGCCTTATGCCATATGCTTTTAAGTTAAAATAATAAGCTAAAAAATAACCTAACGGAAGAGCGCCTAAACAGCTTATGAAAATGCTTACTACCATAGATACGCGATTATCATAAATGCCACGCAATGATCCACTCGTTATTGCTCTGACAAAATCAAACAATTGTGCAACAGCTCCAATCGCTAATAAAATTATTGCCATGTGTACAGTCGAGGCATTTGCAGGAAGGTCTGGATTTAAGTAAAGTGAAATAATTAATTTTGGGAAAAAACAATATAAAATCAAAAAAATGATTCCAAAAATAGCGCCTAATGTAATGCCTGAATAACCGATATAGCGAATAGAATAAAAATCTTTTTTACCATACGCTTGACCTATAAGTACACCGCTGGCTTGAGAAATTCCATAAGGAATTACAATAAGGAAAGCTGACGTTTGCAAAACTATTTGTTGTGCAGCTAAAGAATTTTCGCCAAACCACCCAATCATGATAGTAGATAAAGAAAATGCTATAAATTCTGCACTAACTTGCGAGGCAGTGAAAATACCAAAACTTAAAAGTTCGCGAATGTAGATGAATTTTTTACTGTCACGAAATGAAAAGATTTTATATTTTTTATAACTCTTACCAAAACCAATTTGTATTATCATTGTAAGTGCTACTAGCCAATAGGTAAGCGCAGTTGCAATTCCTAACCCTGTTAGCCCAAGTTTAGGTACACCAAATTTACCGAATATTAAAATGTAACCTGTTGGTACAAAAATTACAGGCCACAAAAGTCCCCAAAAAGTTATTAATTTCGATTTCGAGATGCCTGCAACCAGTTGAAAAAAACACAATCCCCATAAATTAGGAAATACACCTAAAGCAAAGGCGTGAAAATAACCAATCGTTTCATCGACCAAATATTTTTCCTGTCCTAAAAGTAGTAATAAACTGCCAAGATGCCACATAATAAACATTGTGGGTATTCCAACAACAATGGTTAAAGCAAGACTTTCCCTTATAACGCCGCCGACGTTTTCCGGTTTATTCGCACCATGTGCATGACCGACTAACACGGCTATTGCGAAAAAAAGAGAACTTATGACGACGGTGATGGTCATTACTGCAGTTGAAGCGAGCGCTGAAGCAGCGAGAATTTTATGCCCCAATTTTGCGACCATTAGCATTCCAATAAAAATGCTGGTTGTGCTAGCAATTCTTGAGCTTATAAGCGGTATAGATATTTTTGTTATAAGTTTTAGTGATTTTAAAATTTCAATTTTCCGATCGTAAAAGGAAAATTGTAGCTTATTTTGTAACATATTGATTTTACTAATATTTTTTATTACATGTTTTTTGCTTTTTCAGCAATTTTTAGCTTCGCGCAAAGTCTAAATTGATATTATTTTATATGGCTCTTTTTTGCAAATATCATTACAATTGTATTTTTTGTCAACAACTTAAACGGTGAAATTTTTATGAGTATATCTCAACACAAGCCTTTAATTTTAATGATTTTAGATGGATGGGGGTATAGCGAAAACAAAACTGGCAATGCTATTGCGGCAGCAAAAAAACCAAATTTTGATAAATTGTGGGAGAAGTATCCGCACAATTTATTATCAGCGTCAGGGCTTGATGTTGGTTTGCCAAAAGGCCAAATGGGAAATTCTGAAGTCGGTCATTTGCATATAGGTGCCGCTCGCCCGGTTTTGCAGGATTTGACGAAGGTCGATTTGGCGGTAGAAACAGGGGAGTTTTTTAAAAGTCCTGTTTTGCTTGAAACTATAAAAAATGTGATCAAAACAAATGGGCGACTGCATATTTTTGGCTTGTTGTCTAATGGCGGAGTGCACAGCCGCAACACTCACATTGAAGCCATGGCAGAGATGGCTGCAAGTCAAGGCTTAAAAGATTTTTACGTGCATGCTTTTTTAGACGGGCGCGATACGCTGCCTAAGTCTGCCGGCGAGTTTATAACTTCAATGGAGCATAAACTACAAACTTTAAAATGTGGCAAAATCGCTTCAATTTCTGGACGTTATTATGCAATGGATCGCGATAAAAGATGGGAGAGAGTAGAGCTTGCTTACGACATGCTCACTTTAGGGAAAACAGATTATCATTTTGAAAGTGCGCTTGAAGCGTTAAACAAAGCATATGAGCGCGGTGAGACAGATGAATTCGTGAAGCCGACTTGTGTTCATGCTTTAGGTCAAGATGCTGTTACTATCAAAGACAACGATGCAGTTGTGTTTATGAATTTTCGCGCTGATCGAGCACGCGAATTGAGTTTTGCTTTCACTGATCCAAATTTTAGTGGGTTTACACGCAAAGTTTTTCCAAAACTTACTTCGTATGTAACTTTAACTGAATATTCCGCTGACCTTAAAGTTAAAGTTGTTTATCCACCAATAGATTTAACCAATGTCTTTGGCGAGGTTATTGCTAATAATAATTTAAAGCAGTTGCGTATTGCCGAAACTGAAAAATATGCACATGTTACTTATTTTCTAAATGGTGGAAGAGAGGAACCATTTCCAGGCGAAGACCGCATTTTGGTTCCATCATCCAAGGTTGCAACTTACGATATGCAGCCTGAAATGAGTGCCCCGGAAGTTACCAGACGCTTAGTAGAAGTGATATTAGAAAAAAAATATGACGTAATAATTTGTAATTACGCAAATCCTGATATGGTAGGGCACACCGGTAATTTTGCTGCGACAGTCAAAGCAGTTGAAGCGGTCGATAAGTGCTTGGGCGAAGTTACTGAAGCGTTGTTGAAGGTTGGTGGCGAAATGATAATTATTGCGGATCATGGCAATGCAGAGCAATTAATTGATCCTGTGACAGGTGGAACGTTCACGGCCCATACTATTAATTTAGTTCCATGTATTTATATGGGCAGGCCCGCAAAAATTTTAAAATCACAAGGAAAGTTAATTGATCTCGCGCCGACGATGCTCTATTTGATGGGAATAAAGCCTCCCAAGGAAATGACTGGCAAATTATTGTTTGAGTTAGTGTAATTGTTTATGGCTAAAAGTGGGAGTTCCCCAATTACAGAAGAAAAAATTTTTTCTGTATCCGAACTTAATTCTTTTGTACATATAGTTCTGGAAGAAAACTTTGCGCCGGTTTGGATCACAGGAGAAATTTCTAACTTAGTTCAACCAAATTCAGGTCATATTTATTTTTCTCTGAAAGACAATTCTGCAGCTGTTCGCTGTGTTATGTTTCGCGGACACAACACTACGCTCAATTTTAAACCAAAAAATGGTGATCACGTTAACGTCTACGCACAAATAAGCTTATATGAGGCGCGGGGCGATTATCAGCTTTTAGTTTATAAAATGGAAGATGCGGGGTTGGGCATTTTGCATAAGAAGTTTTTGCAATTGAAAGAAAAGTTGGCAAAAGAAGGGTTGTTTGATCAAAAATACAAAAAGCTAATTCCTAAATTTCCTAATTGTATTGGCGTGATAACTTCCCCGACTGGCGCTGCAATTCGCGATATTTTAAGCGTTTTAAAGCGCCGTTTCCCGGGTGTATCAATTGTAATTTATCCAACTCAAGTTCAAGGAAGTGAGGCAAGTGCTCAAATTGTTGATGCGATAGAAATTGCCAATCTTCGCAACGAATGCGATGTTTTGTTATTAGCAAGAGGTGGCGGTTCTATCGAAGATTTATGGCAATTTAATGAAGAAATTGTTGCGCGCGCTATNNATTGTAAGCGGGATTGGTCATGAAATTGATTTCACTATCGCTGATTTTGTGGCAGATGTGCGTGCGCCAACTCCATCAGCAGCTGCTGAATTGGTTGTTCCTGACAGAGAAGAACTTTTTCGGCAAATAAATCACACAGCAAATAAATTGCTAACTTTAATAGAAGGAAAATTAGAACGCTGGTTTTTTTATTGTGATAATTTAAAGCAGCGTTTAAAACATCCGCGGCAAATTTTACAGCAAAATGTGCAGCGTTTAGATGAATTAGCTGAGCGTTTAAAATTATCTGCGGGCAATTTTCTCAAGCATAAAAATGTAGAAGTTGATTATTTAGAAGCGCATTTAAAGCAATACAATCCTTTTGCGCAGATAAAACATTTTGCCTATAACGTTTTTACTTTGAAAAAACGTTTGATCTCGATAAGTGATCAAGTACTAAAACATAAACACCAAAAGCTAAATGGCTTGTTGCAAATTTTAGATACTGTGAGTCCGTTGGCAACTTTATGCCGCGGTTATTCAATCCTTTCCAAAGACGGGAAAATTTTACGCAGCGTTAAAGATGTTTCTGCTGGTGATAAAATAAATGGGCGATTGAGTGATGGTTCTATCGAGTGTGAGGTTTTATAGTCATTATGATAGAGCATAAATTTATAGCACGTCCAGATCAATTATTGGCAGATCACTTACGTGGTGTCGGAAAAAAAGCTAGACATTTTGCGTCTAAAATTGGGTTAGCTGATTGCGGAGAACTTATTGGTTTATTGCATGATATTGGAAAATATAGTAAAGAATTTCAAGATTATTTATATTCTGCTATAGGTAAGTTAGATCCAGATACTGATGATGACTATGTAAACCATAAGGATAAAAAAGGCAAAATCGATCATTCTACTGCGGGTGCACAGTGGCTTTGGCGGGAGTTGAGAAAATATGGTGGAAAAGGTCAAGGTGAATTATGTGGGCAAATTTTGGCTCTGTGTATAGTTTCGCATCATAGTGGATTGATTGATTGTGTGAAGCCAGATGAAATTGGAGAAAAAGCCTTTAAATTCAAGGAAAGAATGAGAAAAACTGAAAATAAAACGCATTTGCCCGAGTGTTTCGAAAAAATTGATTGTGATAATCTTTTGGAGCAAATAGGTAAATTTGAACCTAAATTTTTAATTGCAACTATGATGAAAAAAATAGTTGCAATTACGATGGCAAAACAGTGTGGTCTGCAAATTGAAAACAGAATTGGGGCTTTTTATCACGGTCTTTTAACCAAATTTTTGTTTAGTTGTTTAATTGATGCAGATCGTATTGATAGCGCGAATCCTAATGAAAAATACGAAATACCTATTGTACAATGGGATATTGCCATTAAACGTTTCGAGCAGGGCTTGGAAAAATTATCGATTAAAAATTCGATCGATTATATTAGGAGAAAAATCTCAGATGAGTGTTATTCAAATGCTTTAAGAGAACAAGGTATTTATACATTGACTGTCCCAACTGGAGGCGGTAAGACCTATTCCAGTTTACGTTATGCTCTTCATCATGCAAAAAAGCATAAGCTCGACCATATCATTTATATTATTCCTTATACTTCCATAATTGAACAGAATGCTGAAGCAATTAGAAAACTAATCGAGCATGACGAAGACGAGCAGCCATGGGTATTAGAGCATCATTCAA
>PLMI01000171.1 GCA_003142435.1 Coxiellaceae bacterium
AGCACGTCCTATCATTGCTCCCGCGCATCCTATGTTAAACATTTTTTTTAAGGAATTAACGCAAGAAATATCACCATTACCAATTACAGGAATTTTCATTGCATCGACAAAAAATTGAATCTGTTCGTAGTTGCAAGGCACATTATAACCATCTGTCCAATGGCGGCCATGCACAACCAAAAAATCTGCTCCAGCCTCATTTATTGCGCAAGCAACTTTTGCGTTGTTATTTTCATGGTTTTTATTGTAACCATCTACACGGATTTTGACAGAAACAGGCAGATGGGTATTTTGTTTTAGAGCACAAATCATTTTATAAAGTTGAGATGGATTTTCTAAAAGTTTTGATCCTGCTCCCTGGGCTCTAACTTTTCGTACCGGACAACCGCAATTTAAATCTATTAGATCAGCGCCATAATCAGTCACAATTTTAGTGGCTTCCGCTGCTTCTTTAGGGATACTGCCAAAAAGCTGAAAACAAACAGGGCCTTCTTGAGGATTTTTTTCGATGTAACGCTTATATGATAATTTTGGTTGTTGAAGTAATGCCTTGCAGGAAATCATTTCAGTGCATGAAAAGGCTGGTTTGCTGAATTTCCAAGTAAGGAGTCTAAAAGCTGAGCAACTAAAGCCTGCGAGAGGTCCCTGAATTAAATTTATCGGGAAAGTTTTATTGCCTAAAACCAAGGGCTTAATTAAGTTTTCTTTGGGAGAATTAGGTATTGATAATATTGGCATTAAATTCTGACGAGTATTCTCTTATGATTGGAGCATGAAATGGAATAATGTTAATTTCTGCGAGGATTCCGACATTAGCGCTGAATAAATGTCCACCGATTACAGAATAAGAAGGATCATTTAATTTTACTAAAGATACATGTAAGTGAGTAACGTACTTATTTTCATGTAAAGTAATATTACCCATCAAGCTGATTAATTCGCACACGCCTTCAATTGTTTGTGTTATGTATTTTTTATTTTGTAAGTCGTAATAACCAAAAGTTGTATTTGCCAATGCCCCAATTGCCGTCAAAGTTGCGCTTGGAAATTTAACTATTTTTGCGCACTCTAACAACGAGTCTACAAAATCATCGCCTTTATCCATTACAAGCATGAAAGGCGATTTTATATTTTCTAATTTATGGCAGGTTTTTAAATTGACCGCAGATATATTATTCATATTTCTTACGTATTAAATTTCGATTGTAGATAAAAAATATTATAACGTTTGCACACCGCTCTTCGTTAAAATTAGGCAGTTGCCAACCTCAACCCAGGGTTACGCTCGTAAAAAAACACGAGCTTACCCTGGGCTGTCATTGTGTAACGCTTTCAGCGTTTTTATGGTAGAAAAAAATTAAAAATAATTTTATGTATTGTTTTTTTAATGCAACTATATTGCGTAAAAAAAATCGTACACGAAAATTAATCCTCTTTCTTAGCCAGTTCAGAATATTGCTTCCACTTATTGTTGACGTCTTCTTGCAGTTTTTGCATTAAAGTTTTTGCATGTTCTTCATTAGTTGCCGCAAGCATTTTGAAGCGCGGTTCATTGTACGCATATTTTTCCACTGGAATACTCGGAGCTAATGAATCCAATTGAAATGGATTTTTTCCTTCAGCACGCCTTAGTGGATTATAACGGTACAATGGCCAAAAACCGCTGGCAATAGCAAGTTTTTGCTGATCTATTGCAAATTTTAAATTATAACCATGAGCAATGCAGTGGCTATAAGCTATGATTAAAGAAGTGCCTTCATAGCTTTCAGCTTCTCGAATCGCTTTAAGCACATGCATTGGATTTGCAAGCGCGGTTTGTGCTACGTAAACATTACCGTAAGATTGCGCAATAAGGCCTAAATCTTTTCTCCCAGTTCCTTTTCCGGAAGCTGCAAATTTTGCAACAGCAGCTCTTGGAGTTGCTTTAGAAGATTGTCCTCCTGTATTGGAATAAACTTCCGTATCCAAAACTAAGATATTTACATTTTTGCCGGTTGAAATTACGTGATCCAAACCACCATAGCCAATGTCGTATGCCCAGCCATCGCCTCCAACAAGCCAAACGCTTCGCGGAATTAGATTATCAGCAATTACCATTAAGTGTCTGGCGCGCGGATCGTCGATTTTTTTCAATTTAGATTTTATTTCTGTAATGCGTTTGCGCTGTTCAGCAATTCCGATTTCGGTATTTTCTTTTGTGCCTTGTTTTACCGCATTTATTAAATCGCTTCCAATTTTATCGGAAAGGGCAGCCAAAATTTCTAACGCTAATTCCTGGTTTTTGTCGACTGAAAGCCGGTAACCCAACCCGAATTCCGCATTGTCTTCAAACAAAGAGTTAGACCACGCAGGACCGCGGCCGTTTTCATCTACTGCCCAGGGAGTCGCCGGCAAATTACCACCGTAAATCGAAGAGCATCCGGTGGCGTTGGCAACCAGCATGCGATCGCCGAATAATTGACTGATTAAACGCAAATATGGCGTTTCACCGCAACCGGCGCAAGCGCTGGAAAATTCAAAAAGCGGTTGTAAATATTGAGTACCTTTCGTAGTTTCTAATTCTATTTTCGTTCGGTCGTTGTAAGGAAGAGTTTCAAAAAATGCGATATTATCCTGTTCCTGTTTCATAATAGGATCTTTTTCTACCATCATGATAGCTTTTACGCTTGGATTCTCTTTGCTTTTTGCCGGGCAAACTTCGTTACATAAATTACATCCAGTGCAATCTTCATGATAAACCTGTAAGCAAAAGTTTTGATCTGGTGTAGCGCCTTTGCCTTTTAGTCTCGCTCGCTTGAATTTTTCTGGAGCATTTTTTAATGTCTCATCGGAAGCATTCTTAACGCGTATAATGCTATGCGGGCAGACCATGGTACAAGCACCGCATTGAATGCAAAGATCAGGGTTCCAGCCGGAAATAAACAGCGAAACGTTGCGTTTTTCCCATTGCGTGGTTGCTGTTGGGAAAGTTCCGTCAACGGGCATGGCGCTTACAGGAAGATCATCGCCTTTACCGGATATAATTTGTGCCGTGAATTCTTTAACAAAATCCGGAGCTTTGCCGCTTACCGGCGGAGTGAATTCACATGCATTCGGAGTTACACTCCCTGGTACTTGAACTTTATGTAAATTAGCTAAAGTTTCATCAACTGCAGCAAAGTTCTTTTTAATGACTTCTTCGCCTTTGCTTTTATAGGTTTTCTCAATAGCTTGCTTTATTTTTGCAATCGCTTCATCTTTTGGTAAAACACCGGAAATGGCGAAGAAACATGTTTGCATTATTGTGTTAATGCGGCTTTCCATGCCTGTGTGCCTTGCAACATGATAAGCGTCGATTACATAAAAGTTGATTTTTTTCTCAAGTATTTGACGCTGAATTGGGCATGGCAAATGTTCCCAAGTTTCTTCCGGTTTATAAGGACAGTTCAATAGAAATGTCGCGTTATTATCGGCAAATTCCAGGACATCCAATGTTTCTAAAAATTGTAATTGATGGCAGCCGACGAAACTCGCTTTTTGTATTAGATAAGGTGATTCAATTGGTTCGGGGCCAAAGCGTAAATGTGATATTGTGCGCGAGCCAGATTTTTTCGAATCGTAGACGAAGTATCCTTGAGTATAAAAATCAGTTCCCTCACCGATAATTTTGATTGAGTTTTTGTTAGCGCCGACAGTCCCATCAGATCCAAGGCCATAAAAAATTGCTCTGACCCCTTTCTCAGATTCAGTGATAAATTTTTTATCATAATTTAAACTCGTATGAGTCACGTCATCATTTATGCCAATGGTAAAGTGATTTTTGGGTTGGTCTTTAGCAAGCTCATCGAAAATAGCTTTTACCATAGCAGGAGTGAATTCTTTAGAAGATAATCCATAGCGGCCGCCAATTATTTTTAGTGCGCCTGGTTTAAATGGTGTTTTGTTGAGGTTTTCTGCTTCGGCTAATGCATTTATTACGTCTTGATAAAGTGGTTCGCCAATAGCTCCCGGTTCTTTAGTGCGATCTAAAACTGCGATTTTTTTCGTGGTTTTTGGAATTGCGTTGACGAATTGTTCAACTGGAAAAGGTCGATATAAATTTAATTGGACAACCCCGAGTTTATCTCCTTTTTTATTCAAGAAGTTTATGGTTTCGATAACGGTTTTAGCACCAGAGCCCATAATTACTATTACTTTTTCCGCATTTGGATCTCCAAAGTAATCTGCGAGAGAGTATTTTCTACCGGTAAGTTTTGCAAACTTGTCCATGTATTTTTCAACAATTGCAGGAGTTTTTGTGTAGAAGGAATTTACTGTTTCACGGCCTTGAAAGTAAACGTCCGGATTTTGTGCAGTGCCGCGCATTCGTGGATGTTCCGGATCTAATGCACGTTTTTTGTATTCCAATACCAGATTGTCATCAATCATTGCGCGAATTACATCTTCCGGAATTTCAGCGATTTTTTTGATTTCGTGGCTGACGCGAAATCCGTCAAAGAAATGCATAAATGGAATGCGTGATTCTAAAGTAGCTGCATGGGATATGAGAGCGAAATCATGTGCTTCCTGAACTCCAGGAGAACAAAGCATTGCAAAACCGGTAGAGCGAGCTGCCATAACGTCACTGTGATCGCCAAAAATAGAAAGGGCTTGAGCTGCGAGGGAACGCGCAGTTATGTGAAACACAGTCGAAGTAAGCTCGCCTGCGAGTTTGTACATATTTGGGATCATCAAAAGTAATCCTTGAGATGCCGTAAAAGTAGTTGTCAAAGTCCCTGTTTGCGCTGCACCATGTAAAGCAGCAACTGCGCCGCCTTCACTTTGCATTTCCATGACTGTTGGAACAGTTCCCCAAAGATTTTTTAATTCTTTAGCTGCCCAGGCATCAGATATTTCCGCCATTGATGTTGATGGCGTTATCGGATAAATTGAAATAACTTCGCTTAAAGGATAAGCGATCTTGACTGCAGCGTCGTTGCCATCGATTGTGATGAATTTTTGTTTTGTAGCCACTTTTGTTTTCTCCTGTCTTTTGGTTCTAATTTATGTTTTAAATTTGTAAATTATTTGAAGGTGAATATCTTGTAACGTCTTGTTATATCAGAAAAAAAGAATTATGCGAATGCCTTCTCATGAGAATTACTAAGTACAATTTTACACCAAAAAAATGGTTTTGTTAAATTATATACCCGAAATGAGGGGGAGGGGATTTTAAGGCAATTGCTAATTTTGTAAATTCCTAACCGGTAACACGCTGGCTTNNGCAGAATTGCGATTAAAAAAACGCAGGCTAAAGCCTGCGCCTACCGAATTTAAAAATCAGTAAATATTACAATTAAACCCTAATCAACAACTCTATTAGCATCAGTTATATCGCCGCTAAAAGTATTGTCGTTAAGCCAAGTGGTCTTATTGCTTCCGAGGGAGGTATCACTGGCAATACCATAAGATATTGCTCCTCCTGGTTTATTTGTAACTTTGAGAGCATTATCTTCAATAACGAAATTACTTGTATCACTTGACTCGATAAAAATTCCTTCAGAATGACCTCCAGATAAGGATTCATTAATTACGTTAATTGCATTATTGCTTAAGGTTACACTGTTCGGTTGAGGTTCGGATGGAGAGTAAATGAGGGTTCCAATGAGCACTCCAATTGCCTCATAATTAAGTGTACTATTATTTGTTGCATTTATTGTAGTATTTGCAATCAATAAATTCCCATTGCCTACATAATTAACTCCAACGGGTGTATTGTCTATAACGTTCGTAGTGGCATTAATAGTATTGTTAGAACCCGCTATTGAGAGGTTTCCATCAGAATAAATACCTGCTACTTCCTGATCGGAAGAAAATGATGCATCATTTGTTGTCGAAGAAGCTGATATAACATTTCCATCAGAGGTAATATTAATATTAGTTTGGCCTCCATAATTGAATGCTACAATACCAAATGCTGCATATCCATTGAAATTATTTCCATATATATTATTTTTATCGCCGCTAATATTCAAAGTATTGTTTTCGGTCTCTAAATATATACCATAGGCATAGCTATTATTTACATTAGAACTTGCTTTGTTTTCGCCATAGATTGTATTATTCATTGATAAAATATTTACCGTTGAGCTCGTTTCGTATTCCCCATTAAGAAGTATGCCGGCAGCTTCATCACCACTGCTATTGGAAATGGAATCAGAACCGTAAATTGTATTATTATTACCAAGGATATTAACAGTAGCTATACTATCATAATCACTAAAAATCCCCGCAACTATATAACCGAAATTCTCATACCCTCCCTCCTGGCCATCGCCACTTGCTTCACCATAAATTGTGTTATTCGCAGAGAAAATATTTACAACTCCTGTGCTCTCTCCTCCGATGTAAATACCCCAAGCATTGCTGCCGGCGGTATTTGTACCATAAATCATATTATTATTGCCTCGAATATTAACAGTGTTACTACTTCCATCTGTAGAACTCATTTCAATTCCTACGGCGATATCTTCACTACCGGATTCATAAGCCCCAATAACATTATTGGCACCTAAATTGAGAGTTGCATCGTTGACCATTGTAATCCCAGCTGCTTCCCGAGAGGTATCATATCCATAAACATCAGAATTGGACATAGTAACAGTAGCGTTGTTTATATTTATACCTGTTACATATGATTTATCTACATTATCCGGATCAGTTGTTCCAACAACGATATTATTTAAAATAACATTTTGATTTTCAGCACCAACAACATAAATACCTTGGTCTTCATCACCATCATTCATTATCTTAACCGAATCAATGGTACTACTGCCGTCAACGTTAATAGTCCCATCAAGTTCCGGACGATTATTTCCTGTCGCAGCATCCATAAAATCATTTGTTCGTCCATAGATAGAATATTGATCCGGCAAATCTAAAGCGCCATTTAAAGAGTAGGTGCCATTATCGACATAGATTGTTATTGCATTACCTAGTCCTTGATTCTCTATATCCGTAATCACATCATCATTTAATTGACTATAGGGATGTTCATAGGTTCCATCTTCAATAGTTTCGGAATTAATCGTGTTATTGTCGTCATCAACAAACTCTATCGGGTCTGTATTTGTTTGTTGATTAGCTGCAAGCAATTTTG
>PLMI01000090.1 GCA_003142435.1 Coxiellaceae bacterium
TGAAATATGAGTAAATTTTTTCTACAACCCATACCGATTTTTGATTCAATCGATCATCTGAACAGCAATACATTGTTTAATAATCTATCCAAACCATATAATCATAATGATATAAAACAAGCATTAATTTTTTTAAAATCATATGAAGGCAGCCAAGGAACTTTTAACTCTTACCGTCGAGAAATTGAGCGATTATTACATTGGAGTACATTAATCAAACATAAATCTCTTGGCGAGTTAAAACGTACCGATATAGAAAATTTTATTGGTTTTTGTCAAAAACCACCAAAATCTTGGATCGGCATAAAAAAAGCACCGCGCTTTATTGAAAAAGAAGGCTTGCGCATACCTAATCCAGAGTGGAGGCCTTTTGTCGCGACAATTTCCAAAACCGCATATCGTAAAGGTGAAAAACCTGATATTAAAAACTTCAAAATATCCCATGACTCCATTAAAGAATTATTTGCTATTTTAAGTGCGTTCTATAATTATCTTTTGCAAGAAGAATATGTTGATATAAACCCAGTGACACTTATTCGCCTAAAAAATAAATTTATCAGAAAACAACAAGGACAAGCTAAGATTAGAAGATTATCTGAATTGCAATGGCAATACACTATAAAAACGGCAAAAGAATTGGCGGAAAACAATGCTGATGTGCATGAAAGAACATTGTTCATCATGTCTATACTTTATTCCATGTATTTACGTATTTCTGAATTAGCGGCAAGTCCACGATGGATTCCAACTATGAATCACTTTGAGCGGGATAGCAATGGTAACTGGTGGTTTACTACTGTGGGTAAGGGCAATAAACAAAGACAGGTTGCAGTAAGTAATGCTACTTTGGTAGCACTAAAGCGTTGGCGTAAACATTTAGGGGTATCACCACTACCCTCTCCAGCTGACAATTCGTCGATGCTTCCTAGGACAAAGGGCACTGGTCCAATTACCAATACCAGCTATATTCGCAAAATTGTCCAGTACTGTTTTGATAGAACAATGGAGAAGTTAAATAACGATGGGTACAAAGAAGAGGCTGAATCATTAATAGAGGCCACCGTTCATTGGCTACGCCATACCGGAATATCTGATGATATCAAAATACGGCCTCGTGAACATGTACGCGACGATGCAGGTCATAATTCGAGCGCCACTACCGATAAGTATATTGATATTGAATTGAAAGAGCGCCATAGGTCTGCTAGGAACAAGCCAATTGGAGCAGAAAGATGATTACCTACGAAACTTTAGACCCGCTTATGCAGTTGGAGCCTCTATTGTCCTTTTTTATTAGCCTAATAATGTTTTCGACGTTGCATTTACTTCGTCCGCAACAAGTTTTGGCACTAAATAACCAGGCAATACCTGAGCCATTTCCCGGTAAATTGCTTGTGCTTTAGTGATTTCAACTTCGAAATCAAATGCGCCCGAGACTTTATCTAAAACATGTAAATAATAAGGCAATACACCGATTGCAAATAATTTTTCACATAAAGCAGCTAAAATCTCAGCGCTATCATTAACGCGTTTAAGAAGAACTGACTGATTCAGCAAAGTAATATTTTTTTTACGTAATATTTGCAATCCTTCAGCAACCTCATCATTAATTTCGTTTGGGTGATTACAGTGGATTACAACAACTGGTTTTAATCTCGAGACGCTTAGAATATCTGCTAATTTTTCATCTATTCGTGCCGGAATTAAAATCGGCAATCGCGTATGAATGCGTAAACGCCTGACATGCGGTATTTTTGCAAAATTATTTATCATTTCATGCAAAGTTTCATTTTCTAAAAGCAATGGCTCGCCGCCGCTTAAAATTACTTCGCTAATCGTTTCGTCATTGCCAATATAAGCATATATTTGCTTCCAATCTACTATTTGTTCCCTGTGAAATTTGCGAAAACAAAACCGGCAATTTACTGGGCAATCGCTTGTAATTAACAGCAAAATTCTTCCAAAATATTTGTGCAACAATCCCGGCACTTTAGTAAAACGGGTTTCCTCAAGCGGATCTTCTTTGAAATCTGCTGATAGTAAAATTTCTTCGGATAATTGCGGTAAAATCTGCCTCAGCAAAGGATCGTTGCTATCATTTTTACGCATACGAGAGACAAAACTTCGCGGAACTTTTAATGGATAACCTTTTCCTGCCTCTAATGGTAGTAAGTTTTTTCTCAATAAAGAAAAATCCAGGCCCAGCTCACGAAGCAGTTCTTTCGGATCAGTAATAATATCTTCTAATTGTTGTTGCCAAGTTAATTTCATAGGACATTATAGAATAGAAATACTAAATAATAAATTCAAGCACAAACTGTAAAAAACAGCATTTTTAGTGTAAACTACGAAAAATTCCATTAAATAACCTGCTTTTTTATGTTTTCGGAGTACATATGTCAACATTTTCAACAAATGAATTCAAAAACGGCTTAAAAGTAATGCTCGACGGCGATCCCTGTTCCATTTTGGAAAACGAATACGTTAAACCTGGAAAAGGACAAGCGTTTAACCGCGTAAAATTACGCAATTTAAAAACCGGGCGCGTGCTGGAAAAAACTTTTAAATCAGGAGACAGCTTAGAAGGAGCTGATGTTGTCGACCTTGAATTACAATATTTATATAGTGATGGCAATGCTTTGCACTTTATGGCTCCCGATACTTTTGAACAATATTCGGTAAATATAGATGTCGTTGCTGATGCCATTAAATGGATTAAAGAACAAGATATTTGCATTGTCACGCTCTACAACAACATTCCCATTTCCATCAATCCGCCCAATTTTGTAAATTTAAAAGTTGTCGAAACAGACCCAGGACTTCGCGGCGATACTTCAGGCGGTGGCAGCAAAGCAGCGACTCTCGAAACTGGCGCTGTGGTTCGCGTTCCGTTATTCATTGAGATTGGCGATGTTTTACGCATTGATACAAGAACTGGTGAGTATGTCTCCAGAGCTAAAGAGTAAATGCTTGTTTTTCAGACTCCCCGCAATCAGGAATTTAGGGTTAGCATAAATAGACTCGAGCAGTTTGGAATTTACGCTAGGCGGCGAGGAGAAAGCGACAGGAGTGTATATTTACATACATGACTGTCGCGAACGACGAAGCCAACAAAGCGTAAAACCAAAATGCGAAGAGTATATTTTATGTTAAAGTTGCGAGCCCAATTACTTGCGAAAATACGCGATTTTTTCGCCTCTCGCAATGTTCTTGAAGCAGTTACACCTTTACTTTGTCAAACTACAATTACTGCTCCATATTTGCACAGCCTTACGACTCAATATCACTTTCCCGGTGATCACAAAAATTCAAAAATTTTATATTTGCAGACCTCTCCAGAATTTGCCATGAAAAAATTAATCGCTAACGGCAGCGGCGATATTTATCAAATTTGCAAAGCATTTCGCGACGAAGAATTGGGAAGGCTGCACAACTTTGAATTCACAATTTTGGAATGGTATCGAATTGGTTTTGATCATCACAAATTAATGGATGAAATGAATGAATTTTTGCAATTTACTTTAAATACTAAAAAAGTAGAGCGTTTGAGTTATGCAGAAGCATTTGCAAAATATTTACAAATTGATTGTTTCAACACTTCATCGGAAATTCTGCAAAAATGCGCGCATGAAAAAGGCCTGCAAAATAATAATAATTTAAAAAATGAAGATATTGATACCTGGCTGCAACTTCTGTTCTCGTATTTTATCGAACCAAATCTTGGCGAAGACCAGCCGACATTTATTTATGATTACCCTGCCTCCCAATCAGCTCTTGCCACAATAAACAAAAGTAATCCTAAAGTTTCCTCAAGATTTGAGGTTTATATAAACGGCATTGAACTTGCAAATGGTTTTCACGAGTTAAATGACGCAAAAGAACAAAAGGAAAGATTTTTGGCAGATCAAAAAAAACGCGTTACACTAGGATTGCCCGAAATTGCCATCGATGAAGAATTTATAAATGCAGTTGGTCAATTACCAAATTGCGCGGGAGTTGCTCTTGGTGTTGATAGATTATTGTTATTGCTCGTAAATGCGAATTCTTTAGAGGAGATTTTGTAAGTATTTGATTATACTGCAGTTTTTTATTACATGTTTTGCTCTATCTAACACACATCACAACGTATTGCAACATTTTACAACATCATATCTAATAAAAATAGACGGGTAATTCCTCATCATGCGCCGAGAAAGAGTGCCATCCTTATACGATGACGCTATGACGTCTCGGGGAAGTATGGTAGGCACCGTCTTTTTTTTATAGGAAATATTCAATAGAAATTCGATCCCTGAAATAGTCATACCATGACTGGTCTTTATGTTCGTATTTGCTATAAAAACCATAACAGAATAAATCAACAGCCTGCAATAGTTTTATCTCATAAGAGTGGTGACAGAATGCAGATTTTCGCTCACTAAAAGAGTCATTACAAAAAACTTTGACGTTTTACGTTTGGTAAAATCAAATCCTAAATCGCCACTTTCATCGAGAAAGATATACATAATTTTCCACAATTAGATAATTTTGCTTGTAATTAATGAATAATCCAAGTATTGCTTGTTACAGCCTAAAAAAACATTTAACATTATTTTTAGTTCATTTATGGTCACTTTACTACAACGTCTATCTTTTCTAAATACGGCATATATTAATTTTTTATTTTAAGCAAATTATGACCAAACACTCACAAAAACCAATTATCTTGATCGATGGCTCATCTTATTTTCATCGCGCATTTCACGCATTGCCATCGCTCACCACTTCTAAAGGCGAACCAACCGGTGCAATGTACGGCGTGATAAATATGATCCGCAAATTGGTAAACGATTATGATCCGGAATATATTGCCGTTGTTTTCGATACCAAGGGCAAAACGTTTCGACATGAAATTTATCCCAAATACAAAGCCACTCGCCCGCCAATGCCAGAAGAATTGGTTGCACAAGTAAAACCGCTGCATGAAATAATTACTGCAATGGGATTGCCTTTGATTGTAATCGAAGGTGTTGAAGCCGATGACATAATTGGCACATTAGCAAAAAAAGCCTCAGCAACTCACACGCCAATTCTAATTTCAACAGGCGACAAAGACATGGCGCAGCTTGTCGATGAGCACGTCACGCTTATCAATACGATGACCGACACCATTTTAGACACTGAGGGCGTCACTAAAAAGTTTGGCGTGCCGCCAAATAGAATGATCGATTATTTAACTCTCGTTGGAGATACTTCAGATAATATTCCTGGAGTTCCAAATATTGGCCCGAAAACAGCTGTAAAACTTCTTCAAGAATATGGCTCTTTAGATAACATTATTAAACACGCTGCAGAGATCAAAGGTAAAGTAGGAGAAAATCTACGTAACAGTTTAGAGCAAATCCCTTTATCGCGTGAACTCGTTACCATAAAGCACGATATAAAACTTGGGCTTAACCTTTCCGATTTAAAAAAGAAAAATCCTGATAATGAAAAGTTGCTAAAACTTTGCCTGCATTATGAATTTAAATCCTGGGTTGCATCTTTAGCAGAAAAAAATCCGCAAAAAAAATCTGCAGAAACAACAGGAAATTATAAAGCAATTTTCGATGAAACTGAATTTCAGGAATGGGTCGAAAAACTGCACAAAAGCGAGGCTTTTGCGTTTGACCTTGAAACAACGAGTCTTGACATCATCGACGCCGAAATAGTCGGGATTTCCTTTGCTGTTGAAATTGGCGAGGCAATTTACATTCCCGTTGGCCACTCCTATGAAAATGCGCCAAAACAGCTTAATCGGGCATCTGTTTTAAAAACGCTAAAGCCGATTTTTGAAAATCCAAAGAAAATTAAACTCGGGCAAAATTTAAAATACGACATGAGCGTTCTTGCTAACTATGAGATAGATTTGCAAGGCATAGGTTACGACACGATGCTGGAATCTTACGTGTTAAACAGCACTGATAATCACCACGATAAGGAAACATTAGTATTAAAATATTTAGGAAAACAAATTACAACTTACGAGGATGTTGCGGGAAAAGGAGCAAAACAATTGACTTTTGATAAAGTCGACATTCAATCCGCAACTCCTTATGCAGCTGCAGATTCTGACCTGGTCTTGCAACTGCACAAAGTAATGTGGCCTGAATTAGAGAAGCACCGAAAACTGATAAAAGTTTTCAGCGAAATTGAAATTCCTTTATTGCAAGTACTTTCGCGCATGGAACGAAATGGTGTTCACATCGATAAAAACTTATTACATCACCAAAGCGCACATTTAGCAAAAAGAATGGCTAAAATCGAAGAAGAAACTCATAAAATAGCCGGCAAAACCTTCAATCTAAATTCACCTTTGCAGTTGCAAGAAATTTTATTTACTAAATTAAAATTACCCATAATTCAGAAAACGCCAACTGGCCAACCGTCAACTGCAGAGAGCGTTTTGCAGGAACTCTCGGAAAACTATGAGTTGCCTTCATTGATTTTGGAATATCGCAGTTTAAGTAAATTAAAATCTACTTATACTGACAGCTTACCGGAACAAATAAATCCAAAAACTAACCGCATTCACACTTCATATAATCAAGCTGTAACAAGTACCGGCCGCTTGTCATCAACCAATCCAAATTTACAAAACATTCCCGCGCGAACAGAAGAAGGACGTAAAATTCGCCAGGCTTTTATTGCCTCCTCTCCTGACAACAAAATAATTTCCGCAGATTATTCGCAAATAGAATTGCGCGTCATGGCACATTTATCGCACGATGAAAATCTGCATAAAGCATTCGCAGCTCACAGCGACATTCACACGGCAACAGCTGCGGAAATATTTCAAATTCCACCTTCCGAGGTGACTATGGAAAAACGCCAGCAGGCAAAAATGATAAATTTTGGCTTGATTTACGGCATGTCGCCTTTTGGCCTTGCGAAACGCCTAAAGCTTGAACGCAAATTTGCCGATGAATTTGTTAAAAATTATTTTAATCGCTATCCAAAAGTTCTCCATTACATTGAAAATGCACGGTTACAAGCAAGCAAAAATGGCTTTGTAGAAACTTTATTCGGCAGGAGATTATACACTCCCGATATCAACTCAAAAAACTTTGCCCGCCGGGCTGCCGCAGAAAGAGCTGCAATTAACGCGCCTATTCAAGGCACAGGAGCTGACATCATGAAAATTGCCATGATCAATATCGACAATTGGCTACTTTCATCCAAACTCGATATCAAGATGATTATGCAAGTTCATGATGAGTTGGTATTTGAAGTAGCAAAGCACGATAAAGATCAAGCCCTTTCTCACATTAAAAAATATATGGAAAATGCCGTAGAATTGGACGTACCTTTAGTTGTCCACATTGGCACTGGCGATAATTGGGATGAGGCACATTAAAACATATTATAATCTTCCTTGTAAGTCGAAAGCATATTAGGATTACGTTCAAAGAAGAAATACTCCTTTGCCAATGATCATCTTAACTCATAAACATCAGAATCATGTTCCATGATTTTCTTTATCATCATTTTTTTTGAAATCTTACCGCTGCTTGTTGTAGGCAAATTTGAAAAAACAAAAAATCTTTTAGGAATTTTGTAGCTTGGAAGCATTCTTCTACATACGCATTTTAATTTTTCTTTTGAAACAGGTTCCTCCATCGCTTTTAACTTTAAAACAGCACAAATCATGGTCCCCCAGTTGGCATCTTCAAGACCGAGAACATATGCTGTTCCATTCTCTATCCATGGCAGCTTTCTCAATACGTCCTCTATTTCGCTTGGATAAACATTGTACCCACCAGTTATGATCATATCGCCTTTACGTCCAAGAAGATACAATAGATTATCATTTCCAATAAAACCCAAATCTCCTACTGTTGCCCAGTCATCTACTTTACGATAATTTGCCTCAGTCTCATCGCAAGTTAAATAACCATCCATAATAAATGGACTTTTCACCCAAATTTCTCCGCAATTGTCCTCATGTTTATGACAGATTTTTATTTCAACTTTAGTAAATGGCCGACCGACAGATTTGCCACCATGGTTTGCATCCCGCACACTTATGAAGCCAAGCTCAGATGCCCCATAATACTCAATAATTTTGGCATGAGTAAAAATTTTTTGTATCTTACCAACGGTGTCGCCTTGCAATTTCTCGGCCGAAGTAACAATAAAAGTAACCCCGGTCAATTTTGCGTCTGTATATTTAGAGTTAACAAGCATTTTTTTCAGCATTGTTGGTATTGCAAATAGATGGCTATTTTGCTGTTTTTGCAAAATTAATAGTAATTCATCTAAATCAAATTTTTTTTGAATATATACCGAGGCCCCATTGATAATTGCCTCCATTGCTGCATACAAGGAAAAACCATGAGCCAATGGCCCGGGAGCGATAATCATACTATTACTGTCAATAGAAAATTCCTTTGAACTAGCTTCAAAGCTCTGAAGCCATGAACGCTCGTTTCTAATAAAACCTTTCGGCAAATTTGTAGAACCAGAAGTAAAACCGATAAACAATATTTGACTCAATGATGATTGTTGTCTCAAGGTATTTACACTATTAAGTGCTGCCTTTTTAGTGGAAGCATTTACAACAATATACTTGCATTTCAATTTCTTTTCATATTTTATTAGTAATGAGTCCTGCACTAATATCAAATGTGGTTTAATAATATTACAAATATTTTCCAATTGTTGTTCTGACCAGTCGCTATTATAAATAGCAGGTATATAATCAGAATGTATAGCACCAAGAAATACTCCTAAAAATTCGACAGAATTTTCCATAAGTATTCCTATGTAATTGCTCCGATCAGTTAAAACACTGTCGCAACTTTTATTAATCAAGTCACTATAGTAGTAAGCTAGTTCAAGTAAATTCCTATAACTAACAGCATCGGATGCACAAAAAACAGCAACTTTATTAGGATGTCTTTCAGAATTAGAAATTATTTTTTGGAAAATAGACATAAATTTAGCATCAGTTTTCGACTTGTTGCAAAGGTACTATACATAACAACATTAGTGCGATCAAAGCACTAAATGAAACATAAAAACTTGGCAAAAAAATTAAATTATTCGCCAATAAAAATATTTTTATTAATAAATAGCTTCATAACTTCCGAACTTAAAATTTACTTATACCAAAATTATTTTCCCCAATCGTCCCGTACTAGATGACGTCGGTTCTAAATGCTCCAGAGCAATACGAAAATTGGTAAGAGATATTTTCTCTGCAACAGGAAGTTCAATTTTATTCTTCCAAAGAAAATGCATTAACTCTTTCAATACCACCATTCTTTCCTCTGAGGAATGGCCGTATATCCAATCTCGTAAAAAAAATAGTTCTCTTTTTTTGATAGGCAAAGCCTCGCTAGGTTGCATTGATAAATTACCATAGATGATACATTTTCCCTCTGGATGTAAACATTCTGCCAACTCTACACAATCCCTGCCACCAACAGCGTCTAATGCTACATCAGCCAATCTATTTCGAGTAATTTCTAGTAGTTGATTCCTAATATTGCCAACTTGTGAATTAATAACGTGTACTGCACCCAAACGTAATAAATCAGGTGCATATCTTGAATTTCTAACTACAGCAATAAAATTAAAATCCATAAGTTTAGAAAATTGACAAAACAGCATGCCCATAGTTGAATTGGCAGCATTACCAATCACAACATCTTTTTTAGCTATCTTCTGTGTCGCTATCAACCATGCAGTTAAAGGATTAATATATAGCTGTGCAGCATACTCATCAGGAATTTCATCAGGTACCACAACAGCATCATCTGATGACATTTTTACATATTCTTGCCAAGTGCCTTCGCCTTTTGAGACTAAAACTTTTTGCCCTGGTTTCAACGTAACTCCAGAACCCACATCTGTAATTACACCAACCCCTTCAAAACCAGGGGTCGTCGGTAATTTAATGGTATTTCTATACATACCCTCCCCTCGTATTGACAAAAGATCTGAAGGGTTAATTGGTCTTGCCGACACTTTTACCCTGATTTCATTCTGCTGCAATGGTAGCAATGGAGTACGTTGCAAGGATAACACTGTACGAGGATTTCCAAATATGGAATACCTTAAAGCTAAATTGGTATTATTAGTGGTTGCACGTAGCATATAACTTACCTCCTGGAAAAATAATCTAACAAAATACAATCAAAAAAGAATACTCAAATTTATAGGAACCCAATCTTGCACTCCGGGAACTTTAACCCACAAAATAGAATTTTGATCACTTACTAAAACCTGAAATCCAGTATACAATCCCTCGTTTTTAATATCATAAAACGTAGCGCCATTTTGTTTTATTCCCATATCTAAAATATGCTGCATAATTTTAATGTTGATTTTACCTTTATATTGTTCTGCAAGGTCGATCAAATTACGCCGCCTCGTCAAAGTTAAATCAGCATTATCATGTGAATCATATGTACTCCACGACTGATCTAAAAAATTATTAGTTACTACTAACAAGCCATCATCTATTGCGCCTACTCTTTTAACACCAAGCGGCGGCCATTCATATGAATAGGCGACAGATGGGTCAGAAACATTTACGATAAATGACGAGTCAGAATTTATTGTATGAAATTGCCTATCTATTTGTGATAAATCAGATGAGTCGGTCATGATAGCGAACAACTCTATGGGGGCAGGTATTCTATCATAATAGTGTAATCCATTAACCATATTACCTGCACTATTTAACTCCAAAAAAATTTTTTTATTATTTATATCAGTTGTAGCATTCAAGGTTCCTGCAAATGTTACAATAGCAACCGAATTACCTGATCCCTCAGGATTAAATGCTGCGACTACAAGAAACTTTTTAAATCTACTAATATCAATGTCAAAATCATAATTACGCCCAAAAATGAGATCTCCTTTTTCGGTAAACGCACCCCAAGCAGCAATAGCCGAACATTTACTAGTAGCAAATTTGTCAAAGGCAGAAGTATATATGTAATACTCAAACGCATTAATTATCAAATGCTGCTGCAAGGATAGTCCTGAAGTCTCAGACATTCCATATAAAACCTCTTTAAATCGTTCCGGATATCGTTGAAATAAATCCTCGGCTATTTTATTAACAGTAGTCATGGGAATCTTGCGCTCATTAACAACTAACTTTATTATTTCGTCATAAAACTTAGCTAGCTGATCATGCAAAAGAGCTCCATATTCTCTTCCCATTTGATGATAAGATCCACACAATCTCACGACATGAATGTTTTGTACTTTGAACAACACTCCATTTTCAAAGGTTTTTTCCTGTAATACTTCTTTGCTATAGGCATTGCCAGAAGTAATACATAATAAGCAACAAAAAAACAACAATGTAATAAATTTGCTCATCTGTGTTAGTTCTGTTAGACTAAATTTAGTTTAGAGGTATTGGTAATTATATTAATCAACTGCTTATGGATCAATATAAATTCAATGCATTATTGGACACAACTAAAGAGATAGTCCAAAACATTCTGATTCCGCTAGAAGATGAGGTGGCCAATACTGACACTATGCCTCAAATAGTTATTGAGACATTTAAAAAGCATAGCTTATTCGCTTTAACTATCCCCATTGAATACGGCGGCCTTGGTGCTACCGTGTCACAGGAAATTTGCATTTTAAAAGAACTCGGACATGCCTCACCAGCATTTGCTTCAATCATTGGAACAAACCACGGAATTGGTTCTCAAAGTTTAATTATAAAAGGTAATGAACAACAAAAATCTCACTATTTACCTAAGTTAGCTTCGGGAGATATTATTTCAGCATTTTGCCTAACGGAAAATAATGCAGGCTCTGACGCTGCGGCAATTGAAACCACCGCCGCTTTCATCGATGGGCAGTGGAATATAAGCGGAAAAAAGCGCTATATAACCAACGCTCCAGAAGCTGGCTTATTTACGGTTGCCGCGAAAACAAATGATAACAACATATCACTATTTCTAGTCGAGGCGAACAACCCGGGAGTTACGATAGGGTCACCAGATAAAAAAATGGGGCATGCAGGATCACATACTGCAGAAATTATCTTCAAAAATTGTTTTGTTCCATCTTCTGCCTTACTAGGATCGGCGGGAAGCGGAATGAGAACTATTATGCAAGTATTAAATCGCGGACGTCTACATGTATCAGCCTTATCTGTTGGCATCGCTACACGCCTTATAAAAGAGTCGATAGCATATGCACGCACCAGAAAACAATTCGGTAAACCAATATCAGATTTCCAATTAATAAAAGCCATGCTAGCTGAAAGCGCATCTTTGCAATACGCAGCTTTCTGTATGGTGAAAGAAACTGCCTCGAGATTAGATACGGATAGTATCGCCGGTTATGAATCTTCGATCTGTAAATTATTCTGCACCGAAATGGTTTGTAAAGTAGCAGATAATGCAGTACAGATACATGGTGGTGCCGGATACTTGTCTGGTTGTATTGAAAGATTTTATCGAGATGTAAGACTATTACGTATATACGAAGGAACAAATGAATTACAAAAGCTCATGATTGCACATTCGATATTAAAGCAATACTAGCATATGTTAAATAAATTTAGATTATAAAATTGCAAATGAAAACCGATTTCAAATTTCATCATAAATTTAAGGTTAGATTCGTAGAAGTTGATATGCATGGGCATGTGTTTAATGGTACATATTATACCTATTTTGATACAGCAGTTTCTGAATTTTTACACCATTTGAATTTAGATGAAATCATTAAAGTAGACAATACTGGCTGTGTTTTCCATGTGATTAAAACTTCTGCATCATATTATGCTCCAGTATATTTTAATGATGTTATTGAGGTATACGTAAGAATATCTAAAATTGGCATAACTAGCCTGAGTTTTTATTTGGAAATTTACCGCTCGGCAGAAGATAAGCTGTTGACTACTGGAGAAGTAGTTTGGGTAAACACCAATGGAAAGACACGGCTTAAAACTCCTATCTCCCCTAAAATAAGAGCAACCTTAACAAACACTACGAGTTAAAGCCCACCGTAATTGTTTTCCATTATTTATGATGCACAACTCCTCGCAAGAAGAACATCTACCTTTGCTTATAGATGACCGAAGCAATGCGGATACTAATACCAGTGATTCACAGGAACAAACCCCAGCGCACAATACAGAACTACCATTAACCTACATGTCTATTTTTCGTCAAGTAGGCTTTGTTGCTATCCCGGGTGTTTTAGTTGCTACTATTACTGCGAGTTCTAATTTTGGCAGAACTAAAATATTTTCTAGTATCTCCGCAGAAACGCTGGCCGCAGGTGGTCTGATTTCAGTAACACAAAATTTTATAATCAACTCTTTTGGTGTATTAACCGCGTATGCCAACACTATGATCGGAGAAAACAAGAATAATCCAGAAAAGGTAGGAGCCATATTGTACCCAAGCTGGGCAGTATCTACTACCGCATCCATTATTCCAATAATCTTGATAGTGTTTAGTGATAAGATCTTTGAGGGTTTTGGACAACCAAAAGATATTGCAGTCTTGGCCCAGGAATATCTTAAAGCATTTTCTATAGGATTACCTCCATGTTTAATATTGTACAATAATCTTTCGATTTTACGTAGCATATATCAACCATGGTCATCAGTCATAACAACATTTTGTCAACAATCACTAACTGTTAGCTTAGGCTATCTTCTTGTTACAGGAAAATTGGGCTTCCCTGAATGTGGCGTGAGTGGTTTTGGATATGCCGCCTCTCTAGCTAACTGGGTAACTCTAGTAGGATCGTCCATTTACCTAAATTTTTGCATTAAGTCTCCAATAACGAACAGAACTTATGGTTTTTTCCGTTTTAAAAATCTCAGAGAATTTGTTCCTATTTTCAAAGAACTCTTACAAGCCGGGTGGCCAATTTCTGTGATGGCTGCATTGGATTTCACTACTATATTTTATTGTGTTTTATTAACTGGAAAAAAATATGGGAACTCTGAATTGTCTGCGGCTGAAATTGTTATTCAATATTACGCTTTAGGACTGTTTCCTGCAATCTCACTGGGAAATACTTGTGGAGCATTAGTTGCCAGAGCACTCGCCAAACAAGAACAAAATTTTAGTCGTGAATTAACCACAGCAAACTTTGAAACCCAATTCCGTAACGCTTTCAACCTGGGAAAGGTTGGTTTAATCTTATCGCCAATAATACCATCATTACTATTTATTTTTTACAATGCAGCACCTAATTTTTTTGTATCTTTAATGGGGATAGACACTGACGATCCTGAAAATCAAGAGATTGTAACCACAGCCAAAAATTTATTTTTAATAGCAGGCGTAGGCACATTAATAGACAGTCTTCGAAATGCTGGTTCTGGTATATTGCGCGGATATAAAAGTACTTTATATCCGATGGGAACAAGCATTGTATCAGCTGCAATTACGCTACCTCTATCTTTCTATTTTATATCGTTAACAAATTTAGAAGCATCTAATACTTTTCTCGCCAGAGACATCGGAGTATTTGTAGCAGCTGTATCACTAATAACTCAATGGCATATAAAAGCCATAGAAGGGATACATCACGGTTTTACCACCCTGAAAAATTCAGGTATTTTTTCAAAAATAAGCAATACATGTATTGGCTTTTTTAGCAGATTTTACGACAGAGCTAGTATACCGCAACAAAGTGTTATTGAAGAATATAACCGAAGCATACAATAAGGATAAGCGAGCCGGCAAACGCGCAAGCGATTTAACAACCCTAATCCTAGCAAAAATGGATTATGCAACCTAACTTGGGCATTGTTCCATATAACTCCCAAAATTTAAAACATATCAACACTCAAACAATTTTGAATCTTCTATTTTAGCAAAGACGTATCCCCAGAAAAGAAAGTTAAAATATTTTTATTTGCTGCTTCAATCAATAGATTCCCTTGATCATTAATTCCCACGCAAATACCTTCCTGTTTTTTGTTGCCTGATATTACAGAGATGGGAGTATTGAAAAGATAATCTCTTTTTTTCCATTCTTCCATAAAGACCGGCAAACCGCCTAATGAAAAACGTTTTAGGTAATCAATTAGAGAATCGATAAGTTTGGCACATAATATATTTCGATCCTGATATTGCCCGGTAATTTTCAATAATGATGTCCAACGTTGCTGAATATCTTTTTTAGAAGATTCGTCCATGTTGATATTAATCCCAACGCCAATAATAGCCTGGCAAAAACCATTGGATTCCGCTTGTATTTCAATTAGGATACCGACAAGTTTTTGCTGGCTAACTAGAACGTCATTAGGCCATTTCATTTTGAGCTGATTACCCTTTAAATCGGCGCCAGACTCAATAGCTTGACAGGCCGCCAAACCTACAACCAAACTTAATCCGGATAATTCGCTGATGTCTTTGGCAAAAGGATACAGCATAGAAAGGTAAATATTCTTTCCAAATGGTGAGAACCATTGACGACTGAGCCGCCCCTTGCCTTGTGTTTGCGTTTCAGCAATGCAAACTCTTGTTTTTTTATTTTGTGTGATAAATTCTTTTAAATAATCTTGTGTTGAACCTATCTTCTCGAGAATATCTAACTCTACTGAACGATGACGCAACTTATTTTTTATATGTTGCCGGTCTAATAAATTAAGCGGCTGCGTAAGACGATAACCTTTGCCTTTAACAGAGGTCAATGGAATTGCATATTGTTCCAGCTTCCTGATAGCTTTCCAAACGGAAGCTCTGGTAATATTTAAGTGATTGCCAATTGAAGTGCCATCGTGATAGTTGCCATCGCCGAGTAATTCGACGATTTTAACTAAATTCTTATTTAAAGATTTCATGCACAAAAATCCTTTGTTTTCTCCATTATTTAATTGGGAAAACATTTACACCTGATTTGTTTTAAGGGGTATGACTTCCAGGATCGTTTGCCAAACTAGACAGTCCTGCAACCGGAGCTTCTCCAAGAGCTGTGAATGGATACGTATCCAACTTTGAATCTTGTAAACTTGCTAAATAATCTAACTTTCTTTGGAAAAATCTTTTTATCACTTTTCCTTCGTAATCTGCATCACTTACATTTTGATATTGTTTTTGCATATCGAATGCAAAAGCTTTTATGCTTTCAGGTGCCCAATCAGACCCTTGTGCTTCCAAAAAATCTTCATAAGATTTACCCAAAACATTTTGCATATCATCAGAATTAGGATTTATATGGTTATCATTTTTTGCCTGTTCAAAAGCATCGTGTAAGTCTTGTTTTAATTCGCGCATCAAACTTGGAAACTTTTCCAGGCGCAAACTTTCGCTTTCTTTCATCCAGCTTTGTCTTCGCGGAGTATCAGCAAAATATGGAATCCAATGCCAGGGCGCTCTAGGAAGCTCTTTTTCAAATAATGGAACTGTTGCATGCTCTCGACCTTCTGCTTCAAACCTTATAAGCGAACGGTCTATGTTACACTTTTCTAATTCTGCTCTAATCTTTCGCAATAAGCTTCTTGGTATTGGATTTCTCGGATCTGTAATATTTGTTAAGGTTATTGTTTGCCCTGGCTTTAAGGTAAGAGCTAAGGCCATACACATAACTGCAGTTTTCTTGGCAACCTCACGTTCTGCTTTCCAGGCATCATATAGATTTGTCGATTCCTGACGCTGACCCATGGAAACACCAAGAGTAATATTGCCATCAACAACTTTACAAAATAAATTTGGATCAGTACCGATTAATTTTAGAGCTTTAAGCAACTTTTCCGCGGGAGATGAATTGCGCAAATCTTCGCCGTTTTCTTTACCATACATTTTTCCAACGTCATCTGCTATTTTTGAAGTATAAGAATTAATACCATAATCAACACAAATTTGTGCATTTAATCCGTACATTTCGGAAAGAGCACCACAAAAAGCAGTGATCTCTTCATCTTTTATTTTTCCTGCTGCTATTTGTGCAGCTAATTTAGTACGAATTTCCTGCCCCGTAAACCCTACTTGTTCTTTTACAGCTTTTTTAGCTGCTTCCTTATCAAGCGGATCAAAAACAGGAACAGTAGAAATTCGAGCTATTAAATCGCGCAGAATACCATTAATCGTTTCCTTGCCACCGGCATCAAGATTTCTGGAAATTCGATCTTTTAGCCCCGTAACTTCCCCTTCAATAAGTTCTTGCATTTCTAAAGCCTTGTCAATACCAGAGGCGGTACTTTCCAAAGCTTGAGCAAGATTTGCTATGCCAACAACACCACGGGAACTTCGATCTTGAATCTGAATTAAATTACCAACAACCCCCGCTCTGGATTTTTCTATTTGTTCTTTTTGCTTATCACAAACATGTTCAAAAGCCGGAGTGAAATTATGTAATTCTTCTGCATCTGTATATTTAGATTTTGCAACAAAATCCAGAAAATCTTCAACAGTCATAGTACTAATAAAATTCCAGCATAATTTATCACTGGGTGAGGCTTGGGAATTTTGCACAACGTATTTTGAAAGCGGGTCATCTCCTGGCTTATTTTCTATCTTCTGCAATATTTGCTGTAGCTCAAAATTATCCGCACAGTGGTATGCAACTATCCTTTTAGCGTCTTCAAGTTGGACACCGCCCATAGTTTGTCCTGTCATCGGATTAACTTGGCCCGAGGGAAGTTTATCTTTATACGCGGCAATAATCACCGGCAGATTAGCCGGGAATTCTAACGTAGGAGCTGGTGGCGGCGGTGGGTTAGCGGCTGGAGCAGGAGCTGGAGCTGGCGGCGGCACCGGCGCTGGGGTAACAGCTGGTGGAGCAGATGGAGCTGGAGTCACTGAGGGAGCAGCGGCAACAGGCGCTGGAGCCAGCGGTGTTTCAACCGCATGAGCTACGGCAGGTTCAGTGACTGGTGTATGCAGTGGCTCAGGTGCCGGTGGTGTTCCTATGGCTGGCGTAACCGCTGGAGCTGGTTGAGTTGCGGCAACAGTTATAGTTACATTTACAATATTGACAGGTTGTACCACAGGAGCAGCAAGCGGCTTTGGTAACTCTGGCTTGCTTATTACTTCTGGTACCCGTATCTGATTTGCGTGTAAGATATCTAAAAAATAATTGTAAATTGTGTCTATGTCTTGAAATAGCGCGCCTTGACTATAAGGAGGCTCGCCTTCTTTCAATGTCACACTTTGATTAGACATCAATTGACGCAAAGTCTCGCTATTAATCTTTCTCAATCTTGATAGTGCCTCTGTTTCCTGTGGAGTCACACCGCTTCCTGCTTGAGGTCTTTGAACCCCATCTAACGTGGAACCTAATTCCATTAATTCTTTGGCATGTTCTGCCAAAAATTCAGCAGCCAAATAAACATTATGCACTGCAGCTTCTCTTTGAGGTGGTCCTGCTTGCCCCTCCCGATGGGGAAATTTGCTTTGAGCCTCTAAACCCCTGCCATAAGAAACTAAGGACGATACACATGATAAAGCATCAGCTGTAAAAGCAAGAACTTCTTCTCTTCGCACAATATGTTCTTGTGTATCTTTTACATGCGCGTCAAATTCTCCTCTTATAATTTTATGCAAAAGGTAAAGATGGTCAAAATTACGATCGTCTGCACTTCCGCTTATGTTTTCTGCAGTTTTATTTTTATTCAACATATCCAAATAAGGCAAAACAGTGAACATAATCTTTAATAAAGTAATGATCGTATGACTACTTTTTTGTTGCTCGGCAACACTTCCACCTTCCTTTAGAGCTTGCAACAATTCTTTGGCTCTTAACTCCAATTGATC
>PLMI01000056.1 GCA_003142435.1 Coxiellaceae bacterium
TAAAATAGTAGAAAACCCTTTTACTATTGCTAATTCAATTGCTGCATTTGCTTCTTCAGAAGGGTCACTTGGTGATCTCAACAAAGATACATCGCTATCCTCAAAAACACCTTCTTTTACCAGTAAATCGAGTAAGTTTCCTCCGCATCCCAGCATTATATCTATTAGTCCGCCCATATTACATATGGCTGGCGCTAAACAAGAAAACATTCTTTGAGTGTAAAAAAACGTTAGGTCAGCAGTAAACCAAGGGTTGTTAATATAAATTTGGCCATTTTTTACCCCCGTGATAACCACCACGTGACCATCGGCACTACAATACAGGGGACCAAATTTAACTAACATATTATAAATATTTTCAGGAGTTCCATCTCGATTCAGTTTAATTAACCCTGCTCCTTGAAAATGGATTTGTTCGTCTTCACTACCGTGTGAAAGCCCATAATGTAATGACGTATCATACTTATGAGTAATTTTAGGATATGGAATACCAAAAAAAGCATATATCATTCTTGTTGCACAATCCCAACAATCACCATTTTTTTGCTGCATAGAAATATGTGGCACAATATAGCGAATAACATTATGTGTTGGATCATGTTCTAATACTCGGTCTTTGTATAGAGTTGGTATTTCTAGTGTCATTATGTATTACCCCCTTAAAAGTTCATCGTAAATAAATAATTTTTCAATTAAATTAATTTCGAGATAAGTATAGCACTATAATATTATGAGAACCTTAAATAAGCTTATAAATTTTGGCGCGCAAATCTCGACTTGGTACATTCTTCTCACAGCTTTTCAACGACAAATGTACCAGGTCGAGATTTGCCCCCTATACCGGGAATCAATTGCCAAGAAGGGAAAAACTATGGCCAATTTGGACTGAATATACTGGAAAACTCAACCCGCTAGGTTAAAACAATCTATAATTGAAACCTTTGCAGTTAGATTTAGTTCATGTAAAATTAGCGATGAAAAACTCGGGGTATAATTGCAGTATTAGAATTTCTGTTTGATTTTACCTTACTTTAACACGGGGAGCCAAAAATGGCTGAGAAGCATAATACCATTTTCCATTTAATTTTAGACAAGGCGCGTACGAAGATGAGCAGCGGAGCATACATTTACGTATGTGAGCAGCGATGTCGAGTACGCAACACAGTATAAAGTTAAAGGGGAAATGGTATTAAATAGAATTGACAAACTCCTTTATGGTCTGCCAATAAGATTCGCCTGCTTTGTAAGCGATGTCATTATGCCCTGCATCAGGCACCCAGTATGCTTTTTTAATAGGGTTGGCTTTTGCATAAAGTTCCTTTCCATGCCAAATAGGGATGATAGTATCTTGTTCACCGTGAATAATCAGCAAAGGACATTTTACTTTTTGGATTTTAGCCAAATTATCAAACTCATCAAATGGCAAAATTGGAAAAACTGTTACGACTCTAAATGCAGTAACGAAAGGCGACTCCATGATAATTCCGGCAACTTTACTTTTAGTTGCTAAATCTAAAGAAACAGCTGCTCCAATTGAATGTCCATAAAGAATGATATTTTGAGAAGAAATCCCAAGATCATTTACTAAATAATCATAAGCACTCTTGATATCATCATAGCTATTTTTTTCACTAGAGATCCCTTCACTTGTCCCATAACCACTATAATCATAGGCAAAAACAGAAAATCCCTGCGCGCGCAGCTCTTGCAAAAATGGATAAATAAATCCTAAATCTTCTGCATTACCATGACTTACTAATATCGTATATTTTGCATGTTTATTGAAAAGATAAACAGCTGAAATCAAATGGTTTGCGCTTGTTTTAATTTTAATAACGTTCGCATTATCCGAATAACTTGCAGAGGGCGGTAAAAAAATCATTTTGTCTGCGAAAAAAAAAGCAAACAAAGATAGCGCAAAATAAATAATGATGATGATCAAAAAAACAGTTTTTAACATATCAAAAATTCACCCGTTGGTATTTCTTATTACATTTCACTTGAAATATTTTTTTGTCTTCCAAACGAAGGGCTGTTAAAGAATTACCCCAAATGCATCCGGTATCTAAGGCAT
This sequence comes from Coxiellaceae bacterium, assembly GCA_003142435.1. Lineage (GTDB taxonomy): Bacteria > Pseudomonadota > Gammaproteobacteria > UBA9339 > UBA9339 > FEN-1226. The sequence goes on from PLMI01000056.1 coordinate 2,075, forward strand.
AAAGCCAAGGCTTATTGACTTTTCCCTCAAGCGCTGCCCAATGGCCAAATACTACATCAATGTTTTTGATTTTTCTTCGCGGCAAATTAAACCAAGGAAGCAAACCCTTCGGCTGATCCCCGACTTTACATTGGTGATGAAAATCTAAATTGCCTTCTTTGTCACAGAAACGCATCCGGGTGAAAGAATTAATAATAAAACGTAACCTGCTCCATCCCCTTAGTTTTGAATTCCACTTAAAGGGTTTATTGCCATAAATATGCTTTAAAAGTTCAATATAATTGTTGCCATGCAAAACCTCTTCTACTTCTAAAGCGCAACGCCTTGCTGTGTATAAATTCCACTCCGGCAATATTCCTGCATGAACTAAAACTGCATTAAAAGTTTTGCTGTAATGCAATAAAGATTGCAGTCTCAACCAATTTATAAGTTCTGCACCATCCTTTGCTTTTAAAACATCATCTAAATTATGTGATCTTGGGTGTGTGAGATTGTGATAAACTGCTAATAAATGGAAATCATGATTGCCTAAAACGACTACTTTTTTCGGTAATTTTTTTACGAAACGCAGTACTTCCAGAGAATTCGGACCACGATTAACTAGATCCCCGACAAACCACAACTCATCTTTGTTTTCATCAAAAGATAAAAGTTGCAAAAGCTCTAAAAGCTCTGTAAAACATCCTTGAACATCTCCTATACAATAAGTTGGCATATTAGAACCTGTTTAAAATTTCTACTATGATGGGTGTAAATTGTTGATTTTCTGCGTTTCGCTTCTCACATATTATCAACATATGCTGCGATGCGATACTCGAAAATCAACAATTTATTCTCCATCCTAGCGAGATTTTAAACAGATTCTTAGACCCTTACGGCTATAACATTACATTTAGCAGCATGAAGTATTGCATTGGCCTTTGATCCTAACAAAAGCGAAAGGCCATGTTTGCCGTGACTGCCAATAACCAGCAAGTCTGCTTTTATTTTATCTGCAAGATCAATAACTACATCTCTTGCTGAGCCTATTTCCATGTATTGCTGCTCATCTGGAATACCAAAGTCTTTTCCCAGTTGCGCCAAAGCACTCCTCGCATTTTTTTCAAATACATTTAGAAGTCCAGAATCCAGTGATATTGAATACTCTCCTTCTCCATAAACAATCGGCGTATATTCTAAAACGTAAACTGCACTAAGCTTTGCATTAAATTTATCAGCCAAGTCACGTGCTTTACGTGCAACAATATGGCTTACAGCTGAAAGGTCTGTAGCAAGCAAAATATTTTTAAACATAAATAACATCCTCCATTTTTGTATTCATAGGCAAAGTAGAGTCAGCAGACCCTATTGCTATTTTCATATACCCAAAGCATTTCGAAATGCGGCGAGGCACAAGCGAAATCGAGCTCCGAAATGTGCAATTACGTACATGAGGAGCGAGATGAGCTTGCAACAAAGCCGCAGTTTGAAAGGCGAAGGGTATAATTACTAATTTTAATAAAATCATCAACGCTAAGATCCTCTGGCCTCAAATCAGAGTCGATCCCCATCTTGCCAAAATCTTCACCTGTTACAATATTTTTAAGCGCATTGCGAATTGTTTTGCGCCGATGATTAAACGCTTCTCTTACTATATTTTCGAACAAATTGAAGTTTTCTGCCATAATATCCCTTTTTTGTATAGGTTCTAAACTAATAAAGGCAGAGTAAACTTTAGGCTTGGGCGTAAAATGCTCTGGGCTGATGGCAAATAAAAGTTCTGTCTTACAATGATATTGTACCATTACGCTTAAACGTCCATAATCTTTACTTCCCGGCATTGCAACTAAACGCTCTGCAACCTCTTTTTGCAGCATAAAATGTAAGTCTTTGATTATACTAATAAATTTTATTACATGAAATATGAGCGGCGATGAAATGTTATATGGCAAATTACCAATAATTCTTATTTTTTCGTCTCCTTGCCGCAAAGAATTAAAATCAAAACACAGTGCGTCGGCTTCGTGTACATTTAAAATATGAGAATATGTGACTGCATTTGCTTTAAGTTTTGGCACTAAATCGCGATCAATCTCAATAGCGTCTAATCTAGAAACATGGGGCAGTAGTGCCAATGTTAAAGCCCCTAAACCTGGGCCTATTTCAACAAAGTGATCATTTTTTTTCGGAGAAACTACATTTATAATTTTCGTAATTACATTTTGATCTTTTAGAAAATTTTGCCCAAATCTCTTACGCGGTTGATGTGCATGCATATTGTTGTATTAAGTCATCACGATTGACGCTTTTGAATAATTCATGTTTTCTGTTTTTTTGATTTGGTAGCCACAGGCTTTAGCCTGCGTTTTTTTATTAGAAATTTACAATTATTTTGTTACATAAAACANNAAACATACAAATAGGAATTATTCATTAACGCCATCACGATTCATTGTCCGTGATTTTTATATACGCTCGGGAACGCAACTCTTTAACCCATTTATCAACCTTATCTTCTAGTTTCTTTGCATAAACCATTTCTTTAGCTTCGCGCAAAGTCAATTTTGGAGCTTGGGGCATAGGAGGCATAGCTTTCGCAGGTAATGATACATTTCTAACTTCAACTAATTTTATAATGTGAAAACCATTAGGTGCAGAAATTGCCCCTGCGGCAT
>PLMI01000057.1 GCA_003142435.1 Coxiellaceae bacterium
AAAGAGGATATTTACACTATGAATAAAAAATTTGGCGCTTTAGTTCAACAGCTTCGAAAAAGTAAAGGTTGGACTGTAAAAGAATTAATAGAAAAGCTAGGTGGACAAGTTTCACCAGCTTATATGACAAAAGTAGAAGTTTATGGGGAAATTCCAAGCCCCGAGTTAATTTGCAAAATAGCGGATATTCTAGGTTATGATCAAAAAACTCTTTTAGAAGTTGCAAAGGAGAATAAGGTCGATAGATTTGAAAAAGCTTTGGAAGAAAAATATCAGAAGGCTGTTGGCATNNTTGATATAACTGAGATTTATGAAACCGTTATTTATCCAGAATACGAGATAAATTTAATTACCGACTACGATTTAGGCACATACGATAATCAAAAAATTTTAGGGAAGATGCTTTCCAATGAGAAGGTTATTTTAATTGACAAATCTATCAATTTTGAAAGCAATGACCCAAGATTCACTTTTACATTAGGTCATGAAATTGGACATGCCGTTTGCCATATTGGTCAAGATGCTTATTTCAGATGCACAGAAAACACAATATATAATAAGCAGCAACAGCGGCAAGAATTCCAGGCTAACCTTTTCGCAGAGACTTTAATTATGCCTCCCAACCTAGTTATAAATAAATACGAAGATTATTACAAATCGAAAAGACCTTTTCATTATACGGGAGCTGGTTATTATTTTATTGGTGATCAACATGTTTATATTAAATCTTTAGCTTATCTGGGATGGAAATTAGCATTACCGCTAACCGGATATTTTTCTAACATCTCTAAAGAAAGTTTAGCCTATAGAATGGTTAAAATTGGAATTATTAAAAATGAGACTAATGAATCCATATTTGACCGCACGAATAGTGCCTTTAATGGTGTTAATAATAAGCTTATGCCTAAGCATATTTTTGATACTTTATAAATAAATGGTTAAAAAAATTTGCCCCATTACTTAACTTATTTTAGTTAATTAAGGTTACTGACATGAAGCAAGAAAATCTAGGTAACAAAAAAGAAATACGCAAAATAATCTTTAAAAACAATGAATTACCCGCGATTATTGTATTTGAAAGTAAAGATGGAATTAAAGAATATATATTAAAGACAAATACGAAAAAAACTAAATTATTATTAAATAAAAAAGAATATTAGCCAGCAAGCAAAAGATTACAAATTGATCCAGTAGCCAGCAAGCCAGCCTCTTAAACTATCAAAAGTTTAAATGCTGGCTTTTTTATTTGTGTAATAGAACTTTGTTATGCAAAAGACAGAAGATAATAACACGTTGCCTTTTAAATGCTCATCACCTCTGAAGGATGATGATGGGTTACTTGTTGATTTTTTTGACTTATTGTTGCAGTGGGATTTGGAAGATGAAAAAAATAAAAAACAAGATAAGCAAAAAATACAAACGCAAATTTAACGTAAAGCTTATTAAATACAATCTAACTTACTCAACACAAGAGGTTGCGAACTTATTTAATACAACAATCAATACGGTCAGCAACTGGTATAAGATCGGATTACAACGAATCGATAATAAAAAACCCTCTTTAGTATTTGGTGCGGATCTTATTAAATTTCTGAAAAACAAACAGAAAAGACGAAAACAAAAATGTGCTATCAATGAATTTTACTGCTGCAAATGTAAATTAACGCGTAAACCTTGGGAGAATGCAGTTGATATTATTTATATCGATACAAAAAGGATAATGATTATTGGGCTATGTGAGAGATGCAGTAGCAAAATACATAAGATTGCATCAGTCGTAAACCTTATGGAATTAAAAAAAACATTCAATGTTCAGATGATACAAAATAAACATTTAATAGACTGTGTTAATACTAACACTATCGTTACTTAACTTAGGTGTAAAAAATCATGTTATATAATGCAAAAAATGAAAGAATTAAGCGGGAGTATTTTGAATGGGAAAAAGAGGCCAATGGTAAATCTACCCTAACTATTAATAACATAAGATCTGCTTTGTATTTGTATGAAAAAGCGCTAAATTTTAGAGATTTTTCAACGTTAAATAAAGAGTATATTTTACTTTTTAAAAAACAGCTTATGAAAAAGGAGAACAGGCAAACCAATAAACCGGTTAGTAAAACCTACCTGTTGCATACAACAAAACATCTAATTGATTTTTTTAAATGGCTTTCCTGTCAAAGTGGCTACAAAAAGAAAATTCGCATTTCCGATATCGCTTACTTTAATTTATCTGACAAAGACACTCAGATTGCCCATAGCCCTCCCAATAAAAAATATCCTACAATACAACAAATAGAGTGTGTATTGAAAAAAATGCCTGCAGAAACAGAAATACAAAGACGGGATCGTGCATTAATTGCTTTCCTTATCCTGACAGGAATTAGAGTTAATGCTATAGCTTCTCTCAAACTTAAACATGTTTTTATTGATGACGGTTATGTAGAGCAGGATCCAAATGAAGTGAATACAAAATTTAGCAAAAAAATAACTACATATTTTTTCCCGGTAGGAGACATTTTTAAGGATATTTTTGTCCATTGGGTTAATTTTCTTAAAGATGAAAAACATTATGATTATGAAAGTCCGTTATTCCCCAAAACGAAACTTGAGCTTGACCAAAATAATCAGTTCGTGGGTGAACGCTTAGATATAGAACATTGGCAGTCTACGACACCTATTAGGGAAATAGTGGAAAGAGCTTTTGAGACCGCAGGCTTTACGCGCTATACACCCCATTCATTTAGGAACACGCTAACACAACTTTCATATGAATTATGCAAAAAACCCGAGCATTTTAAGGCTTGGAGCCAAAATTTAGGGCACAACAGCCCATTAACGACACTTATCAGTTATGGGGAAATCCCAGTCAGTAATCAGGGAAAAATTATTAAAAATCTGGGGAAAAGTGAGGAAGACAAGCCAGCAACACAAAAGGAAATGCAAGAAATAAAAGATTTGCTTTTACGAAAAAATACTGCATAATCTTGCATAATGTTTTTAAAATTTCCAAGGTAAATGATGATCAAAAAATTACTAACAATTCGTCAAGCTGCTAAATTGCTTGGCGTAAGTACTGATACCCTTAGGCGTTGGGATAAAGCCGGAAAGCTTAAAGCTAGCAGGCATCCTATGAATAATTACAGGATTTATTCTGCACAAACTATTGAGAAATTAAAAACTGGAATATTCAATGGTATCGAGCAATGATGATTTAATGAGATAAACCATGAAAAATATTTCCCCAAAAACAATAAAGCTTTTCCTACTTGATGGCGATCCGACAGGCGTGAAAAAAGTACAGTTGAGCAACTGGTCAGGAATGGCTTTTGTTATTCCTCGCAATAAACTCGAAGTTATCAATAAACGTGAGGAATTAAAAAAACAATGCGTATATTTTTTAATTGGAGGCACGTCGTTAAGCCCTGAGGTATATATTGGTGAAACAGAGAATTTTCAAAAAAGAATTTCACAACATCAATCAAAAGATTTCTGGAATACTTGTGTTATCTTTTTAGCAAAGGATGAAAATTTATCTAAAGCACATATAAGATTTTTAGAATCAACTTTTGTCGATGATTGTAAAAAAGCTAATAGAGCAAAACTGCATAATGGAAACTCACCAGAAGGATCACGGCTATCAGAAGAAGACGAAAGTGACATGAACGAGTTTAAACAAAACATTAAACTTATTTTATCCGCTCTTGGTTATACGTTTCACGAAATCGCAACAACCTCAGATAAAATATATTCAATAAAGGCAAAAGGGCTGGAGGCGAAAGGTATTTATACTGCGGAGGGAATGATTGTGTTGGAGGGCTCACAGATTGCCAAAGAAGAAACACCAAGTATAGGCGAATCTTTACATAATTTAAGAACAGAAAAACTTAAAGAACAAGCCCTGGTCGATAAGGTTACTTATTATGAGGTTGAACAGAAAATTACTTTTTCAAGTCTTTCAACCGCCGCTGGTTTTGTAATGGGAAGAAGAGCTAATGGCTGGACTGAGTGGAAGAATAGTATTGGTAAAACTATTGATGAAATTGAAAGAAAAAATTTAGAGAAAAAATAAAAATATGCAACCCTCGAATGAAGCAATAACGCGACAGGAAATTATCGATAAACGACTTGCCAAAGCCAAATGGGATGTAAAAAATCCTTCGCAAGTTACATCAGAACTTAGCATCTGGGTTGGATTACCAGAAGGGGTAGTTGAACCGGAAAATGAATATCAAGGTTTTCAATTTGCAGATTATGCTTTACTTGGTAATGATGGCTATCCTCTAGCTGTTGTTGAAGCAAAAAAAACTTCCAAAGATGCACGCATTGGGCAAGAACAAGCACGTCAATATGCAGAAAATATACAAAAGAATTCAGGCAAAGAGATGCCATTTGTATTTTATACTAATGGACATGACATTTATTTTTGGGATACAGAGAAATATCCTCCTCGGAAAGTCTATGGATTTCCCACTAAAAATGATTTAGAGAGAATGTTATTTTTGCGAAGAAATGAAAAACCACTTTCTCAAGAATTAATTAATCGAGATATTTCCGGTCGCCCCTATCAAATCGAGGCAATCCGTTCAGTTTTTGAAAATTTAGATAAAGGAAAACGTAAGTCACTACTTGTAATGGCAACGGGCACAGGTAAAACGAGAACATGTGTGGCGATGATAGACTCGCTTATACGGGCTAACAAAGCGCAAAAGATTTTGTTTTTGGTGGATAGAATTGCACTTAGAAATCAAGCGTTAGATGCTTTTAAAGAATTTTTACCTAATGCTCCAGTTTGGCCAAAAATTGGAGAGCATAGCATTGCTACAGACCGAAGAATATACTGTGCTACTTATCCAACCATGCTAAATATCATAGAAGACAAAGACTGCGTACTTAGTCCGCATTTTTTTGATATGGTGGTAGCCGATGAAAGCCACAGATCAATTTACAATATATATAAAAATATTTTTGATTATTTCGATGCTATTCAATTAGGTCTAACTGCCACTCCTAAGGATGTTGTAGAACACAATACTTTTGGTTTATTCGAATGCGATGATGGCCTTCCAACTTATGCCTATTCATATGAAGAAGCAATAAATAATAAACCTCCCTATCTTTGTGATTTCGAAGTTTTGAAAATTCGCACAAAGTTTCAAAAAGAAGGAATAAGAAAAAATAATATTTCTTTTGTCGAACAAGAAAAGCTTTTAGCAGATGGAAAAGAGCCAGCAGATATAAATTACGAAGGCAGCGATATAGAAAAGAAAGTTACCAATAAGGGAACTAACGCTCTTATCGTGCAAGAATTTATGGAAGAATGCATTAAAGATGAAAGTGGCACATTGCCTGGAAAAACAATCTTCTTTGCCATGACCATGAAACATGCACGGAGACTACAAGAAGTATTCGATAAATTCTATCCAGAACATAAAGGCAAGATTGCTAAAGTAATAGTTTCTGATGATCCTCGTGTTTATGGAAAAGGCGGGCTATTGGATCAATTTATTAATTATGATTTTCCACGTATTGCCATCAGTGTTGACATGCTAGATACTGGCATCGATGTACGAGAATTGGTTAATCTGGTTTTTGCAAAACCGGTTTTTTCTTACACAAAATTTTGGCAAATGATTGGACGAGGTACCAGACTTTTAGAAGATAAGAAACTAAAACCCTGGTGTAAAGTAGNNAAAGGACAAATTTCTTATCATGGATTGCTGGGAAAATTTTGAATATTTTCAAATGAATCCGGCTGGAAAAATAGATAGACCATCGAAACCAATTCCTGTCCGTCTTTTTGAAATAAAGTTGGATAAACTGCATATTGCTGAAAGCCAAAATAATAATCAGATTATGCAATCAATTATTAAAAAGCTGCAAGAAGATATAGAAAAATTACCTCAAAATAATGTTGTAATCTTAGATGCAAAAAGCAAGCTGGATAAAGTTAATGAGCAATTTTGGCTTAAACTTAACGAAGACAAAAAACTTTTTCTTAAGCAAGATATTGCTCCTCTTATGCGAACGCGAACAGGAGAAGATTATAAAGCAATGAGCTTTGAACTTAAGGTGATTAATTATTCTATCGCTAAGCTTACTGGAGAAAATGGACAAGATGAGAAAATGAAAACTCTTGAGGATGTAATAATTGAGATGGTGTCCGATTTACCGCTTTCGATAAACATAGTCGCCAAAGAAAAACAGCTTATTGACGAAGTTCTACACAATAGCTATTTGGAAAAAACTGATGAGGTTGGTTTGGAAATTTTAGTTCAAAAAATATCTCCACTTATGAAGTATCGAGAAGATGGAATAAAACCAGATCAAGCATCGTTGGATTTACGTGATATAACTAGTGAAAAAGAATATATCAAATTCGGCGCAGCACATGAAAGAATGACTATTCAAAAATATCGCGAAAAAGTAGAAGCTCTTGTAAAAAAACTAGAAGAAGAAAATAAAATTTTGCTTAAAATCAAACATGGTGAAAATATTAGCAAAGAAGAAATTGAAGATCTAGTAAATACACTTGCTAAATATGAACCATATCCAACAGAAGAGAATCTGCAAAAAGCTTATGATGCGCGCAAAGTAAAATTTATAGATTTAATTAAATACATTATGGGCNNGCGTCAAATCAAATCCAATTTTTAATCGTGCTTAGAGATTTTATAATTAACAACGGGGAGCTAAATAAAAAAGATTTGGTGCGTGAACCATTTACTAAATTACATGCCAACGGTTTCTTAGGACTTTTTGTTCCTCAAATGCAAACTGAAATACTATCATTTACAAACAGACTTTTATATTAATTTATGTTTAATACAACACTTAAATCATTGGTTAATCACCTTTGGGATAAATTTTGGAGTGGTGGAATTTCTAACCCGCTTACAGCCATTGAACAGATTTCTTATTTGCTTTTCATGAAACGCCTGGATGTGTTTGATATTAAAAAAAGACAGGACGCTGAGTTTACTGGAGAACCTTATAAGTTACTTTTTGATGGAGAAAAAAATAACTTACGCTGGAGCCACTTTAAACAAATGGAAGGCGGCAAAATGCTGACGCATATTCAAACTGAAGTTTTTCCATTTTTAAAAACAATCGATAAAAATGAAAGTCCTTTTGCCAAGCATATGGGTAATGCTGTTTTTATTATTTCCAAACCTTCGTTATTGGTTGAAGCTGTAAATATTATTGATGAAATTTTTGAAGAAATTGCTAAGCAAGAATCAAAAGGTCAAGGTTTTCAAGATACACAGGGGGATTTGTACGAATATTTACTGTCAGAAATTACAAGCGCTGGCAAGCTTGGCCAATTTCGTACGCCGCGACATATTATCCAACTTATTTGTGAACTAGTTGATCCGAAACTTGGCGATACTATTTGTGATCCTGCTTGTGGCACGGGTGGATTTTTACTAGGTGCCTATCAACATATTATTACCGCATACACTAGCAAAGAATACCGTATAACTGACGAAAATGGTCTTACTAGGGGACTTTTGGGTGATAAACTTACCAATGAGAAACAATGGATACATCTCAAAGAAAAAACTTTTTATGGCTATGATATGGATGAAAGCATGGTACGCATCGGATTGATGAATTTGATGATGCACGGCATATCTAGTCCGAATATCGAGCAAAAAGATACGCTATCTAAAAAATATGATGAAGATAATTTTTATGACTGCATAATGGCAAATNNCTTCAAAAACAGAACTTCTTTTTATAAATCGAATTATTAAATCACTCAAAATTGGTGGAAGGGCAGGTGTGATTGTTCCTGATGGTGTGCTTTTTGGTTCTAGCAATGCTCACAAACAAACTCGTAAGATGCTCCTCAATGATTGTGAACTACAAGGAATTATCTCTATGCCTAGTGGAGTATTTAAGCCCTATGCTGGAGTAAGTACCGCAATTTTAATATTTGTGAAAGGCGGCGATACTGATAAAGTTTGGTTTTATGATATGCAATCAGATGGCTACACTTTGGATGACAAACGAAGCAAAATTGACGGTGGTGGTGATTTGCCGGATATTGTAGATAAATGGAAAACAAGGAAGGAGCAAACAGAAAACAAACTGAACAGTAAATTTTTTTATGTTGATAAAAATGAAATTGAAGAGGCGGATTTTGATTTGAGTATTAATCGTTATAAAGTTACGGATTATGAGGAAGTGCAATACGAGGACCAGGAGGTGCTTTTGGAGAAGATTGAAAAACTTGAACAAGAGATTGTTGCTGGTCTTAGTGATTTGAAGAGTTTGTAATGATGAAATTTATAAAATTTTCACAAATAATGGATTTTCAAAAAAAATCACATATCAAAGCTGGTGATGGGTTAAGCGAGGGAGCTTTCCCATTTTTTACATCGAGCCCTATCCTTTCAAAATATGTCGACTCTTTTCAATTTAATTTGCCAAGCCTTATTTTTGGAACGGGTGGAAATGCAAGCATCCATATATGCACACAATCATTTTCTGTTTCAACAGATTGTTTAGTTGGGCAATTAAAATCTGATGCTATTGATAAATTTGAAATAAAATTTATTTACTATTATTTATATGGAAATGTTCGACTCTTAGAAGATGGTTTCAAAGGAGCGGGACTAAAACATATTTCAAAAAATTATATAAATGATATTGATATTCCTTTCTTGCCTCTTGATACCCAAAAACACATCGTCAACATTCTTGATAAAGCTGACGTGCTTTGCCAAAAACGTAAACAAGCAATCAAGCTTTTGGACAATTATTTGAAATCCATATTTTTGGAGATGTTTGGTGACCCGGTAAAAAACCCTAAAAAATGGGACTTAAAATTGTTGGAAGAAATTTCGAATCTTGAAAGAGGAAGGTTTTCGCCAAGACCGAGAAATGATCCTAAATATTTTGGTGGAGAATATCCATTTATTCAAACAGGAGATATTAACAATTCAAATTATCGATTAAAAAAGTTTACTCAAACTTTAAATGAAAAAGGCATAAAAGTAAGTAAGGAGTTTTTAAAAGGCGATATAGTTATTGCAATTGTTGGTGCGACAATTGGAGCCACAGCAATACTTGAAATTGACGCATATGCAACAGATAGTGTGATTTGCATAAAAACCGATGCTGATGTTGTTAATGGGATTTATTTAGAATTTACACTGCGTTTTTGGAGGAAAATTTTACTAGAAAATGCTCCAGAAGTTGCTAGACCAAACATTAATTTAGCTATTTTAAATAATTTAAAAATTATACTTCCTCCAATAAAAATGCAAACAAAATTTTCAGAAATAGTTTTAAGAATAGATTTTCTCAAGAAAAAAATGCTCATCCAGTCAAACGAACTAGAAACCCAATTTCAAGCCTTAATGCAAAAAGCATTTAGTGGTGAATTATATGTGTAAAAAGAATTGCTTGAGTTGTCATTTTCTTTGCAAAGGTAATGCGACAAGTTCTCCAAAATCTCTAAATAAACAGGAACGAGATAAAATAATAAGTTGTGATTTAGGAAAAATTAATTTTTCTATGTTTTGTTATAGAGGTGTTTATGATCCCGGCATAGATTACGATGGAAATGACAAGGATGTGTATCTTAGAGAAACTATTGAAAAAGAGCGCAAGGCAGAAAATGTTCGCGATAATTCTTGTTTCTATCGCAAATTTGATATTGGTATGTCATTAGTAGCTGCAGAAGAGCTTGAAAAAAGGGAAACTACACAAAAAGAAGCGGCAGCAGACAGAAAATGGATGTTCTGGGGTGTTATGGGTGCTTTTGCTACTGCTTTTATTACCATGTGTACAAATATATCAGGAGATTTTTTTTCACATATGTTAAAAATATTATTATTTCTTCTTATATTTTAAAACAATGACTAACGCCATCATCTACGCTCGCGTATCATCAAAAGAACAAGAAGCTGAAGGCTACTCCATCCCTGCCCAGCTAAAACTTTTAAGAGACTACGCTTCAAAAAATAATCTTCTAGTTCAACAAGAATTTACAGATATTGAAACTGCGAAAAAAGCTGGGCGCACTCAATTTAATAAAATGCTTGTGTTTATTGAGGAAAACAAAAACATTAAACATATTCTGGTAGAAAAAACTGATCGTCTCTTACGAAATATTACTGATTATGCGCTAATTGAACGTCTAATCGAACACTCCGATATTACTATCCATCTGGTTAAAGAAAATGTGATTTTAAGTCATGACTCCCGATCTAATGAAAAATTCATTTTTGGCATTAAAGCCCTAATGGCAAAAAATTATGTTGATAAACTGTCTGAAGAAACCAGAAAGGGCATGCTGGAAAAAGCCGAGCAGGGCATTTATCCGTCTTTTGCACCTTATGGCTATCTAAACCAGACCAATGCAGATGGAAAAAAAGAGGTCACTATTGATCCAGATACCGCGCCATTCATTAAGCGGCTATTTGAACTTTATGCCACAGGTAACTATTCCCTTCTGACTATACGAAAAAGATTACTCGATGAAGGCATGGTTTATCGTAATGGTAAAAATTTTCACAAAAGCACCATTGAAACCATGTTGAAGAATGAGTTTTATACTGGTGTTTTTTATTGGAAAGGAAAAAAATACGAAAATGCCAAACATAAGGCAATTATAAGCAAGGAGTTATTCCAACAAGTACAAAATGTTTTGTGCCGCCCCCACAAGAATAAATCAAGAAAAGGTATTTTTACTTATAGCGGCTTGCTACATTGCGGCGTATGTGGATGTGCATTAACCGCAGAAATACAAAAAGGAAAATATATTTATTATCATTGCACTGGTCATAAAGGCAACTGTAACCAGCCTTATCTAAAGCAGGAGGCAATAGAGGCTGAGTTTGAAAACTTATTGAGCAATATTCAAATAACCGCAATTGATCAGGAAACGATTTTAAAGGGCTTACGCGAAAGCTATAAGGATAAAGTGGAATACCACAATAGTTGCGTAAAACAGCTTGAGAAGCAAGTTAAAGTACTTCAAGACCGCATAGACCAAGCATATCTCGATAAGCTAGATAAAAGGATCAGCGAAGATTTTTGGCAAAGCCAAACCGCCAAGTGGCTAAAGGAAAAAGAAGATTTGACTGTGAAGTTACTTGCTCACCAAAAAGCTGATACCAATTACCTGGAAAATGCCAACCTTATTATCGAACTGGCAAGAAAGGCTGTTTATCTATTCAAAAAGCAAGATGCCGAACAAAAGCGTAAACTGGTCAATTTGATAGTCTCGAACTCGACTTATAAGGGCGAAAAGCTTGATATTACACTGCGTGCGCCATTTGATGTGATTATGAAATCTAAGGAATCTGGGAATTGGCTCCCCGGGACGGGATTGAACCGCCGACCAAGTGATTAACAGTCACCTGCTCTACCGCTGAGCTACCGGGGAATTGGAAACAAAAACTTAGACGTTATAATATTAACTGTTTCTTTTAAAGTCAAGGGATAGGCATTTAGTGCTTATTTTTTAATTATAATACATGAAAAGGGGACGGTAATGGCAGAAAGCAATGTTCTTTTTAAGGAATTATTGGCAGATGAAGAGTTTCGCAAGGCTTTTCCTGTAATAAAACAACTACGGCCTCATTTGGACGAGGAAAAATTTTTGAATTTAACTAAAAACATGCAGGGGGAGGGCTATCGAATGTTTGCTTTATTTGCGGACGAGCAAATAGTTTCGGTTACTGGAATTATTCAATTAACAAATTTTTACGATGGGAAACATATTTGGGTTAATGATTTAGTTACTGTTGAAAATCAAAGGTCAAAAGGCTATGGCAAAATGTTATTGTCATTTGTCGTGAAATTGGCAGAAGAAAGCGACTGCGAAATGGTGGTATTGTCATCTAATTTCGAACGAGTCAAAGCACATAAATTTTATTTGGAAAAAATGGGATTTGCAAAGACAAGTTATGTTTTTAAAAAACAGCTTAGGGGGTGAGTTATTACTTATTCATTATCCCATTTTTTTAAAAGCACAGAAGCTGGATAAATTAACGTTAAGAATACATCTTCCTTGATTTCATTTTTGCCAGCAATTTTTAAATCAATTTTTTGCTCGCCAATGTTAGTTTTAATCTGCACTAGCAGGTCATACTTTTCAAATAAAAGCTTACTGGCAGCTTCGGGGGATTCAGTTATTAGCAGAAGATCAATATCTCCGCCTTTAAGCGCATCATTTATACGGCTGCCAAACAGGCGTAATTCTACTGTTTCGTGTAAAGGTAAAATAAATGGGGAGATCGCTTCTATTATTCCTTTAATTTCTGCAGAAGATAATCGCATATGCTTTTTAATTTGTCTTATCGAGAAGATCTACAATTTTCAAAAGGCGAGGGCACTCTTTTTTTAAATTAGCAAAAAAGGTGCTTAAGTCCTTTTCAGAATATTCATGTGCTGTAATATTGCGTAATTCCCGTATTTTCATCCAGGCGTTACTATCATCAATTATTTTTAATTTTTCGCCTTGATTTATAAAGTCTCGTAATGTGCCGCTGAACCCAGGGTCATTTGTGAGAACTAAAGTACGCAAATATTGCGTCATAAATATATCCGTTACTCGTGAAAATCTTGCGGCAAAACTTTCCCAAACTTCGAGCTCTTCATCATTTAACTGCTCAGCGTTAGTTGATAAACTTTGGATTTTTTTATAACTATATTGCAAGTGTTGTAAAGCTTTTTGAAGTTTACGTTTTTGTATTACTAGCAATTGTTCGTGTTGTAGCATAATGATTAATAATCCATAAAAAAATATTTTTAATGTCCCGCGTGAGTTAAAACATTACCGCAGTTGCACTGCGATCTATCACGTGGAATTAGCGGAATTATTTCAGTTATCAATTTTCGAATTATTTTGACGTTCTCAGCCATAACTTTTCCTACTATTGTAGCGTTCACAGCTTCTTCATGCCAGGCGTCAAAGTCAGTTGATGCAGCGATGTTGAGATAACAAATCTCTAACTCGTTTGCAAGTACACACTCTGGAGCTAGCGTCATCCCAATTGTATCTGCTCTCATAACGTCTTTGAAAAAGAGTGACTCGGCTTTTGTTGAGTAGCGGGGGCCCTCGATACAAACATTACAGCCTTTTTCGTGAAATTTTATTTTTAGATTTTTTGCTGCGGTTATAGTGATTTTGCGCAATTCACTGCAGAATGGATTTGCTAAGGGAACATGATAAACTTGACCGCCGTCATAAAAAGTATAGTCTCTGCTTTTGGTGAAATCGATAAATTGGTCGGTAATTACGATATCTCCAGGCGGAATATCTTTGCGTAAACTTCCCACAGCAGATGGCGCAATAATTCTTGTAACTCCAAGCTGCTTTAAAGCCCATATATTAGCGCGATATGGCACTTTGTGCGGTGGAAGGTAATGTGACGAACCATGTCGTGGTAAAAAAGCTATTTTGGTTTCGCCATAGGTACCAATTGTTATTTGATCGGATGGAGTTCCATAAGGTGTTGCGATTTTTATTTGCTTAGTGTCTTTAAGCAGCCCAGAATCGTAAACTCCTGTGCCTCCTATAATTGCTATGTTTACATTTTCTTTATTCATATCGCACCAATGTGACAATTTTGTATCCATCTATGTTTTTTCTGCCTTTTAAAACAGCTAATTCAACGACAAAAGCGAAACCTGCGACCACACCACCCATCTTTTCTACAAGTTTTGCCGAGGCCGATGAGGTTCCTCCCGTAGCCAGCAAATCATCAACGATCAATACTCTCTGCCCTGGTTTTACGAGGTCATGCTGTATTTCTAAAGTAGCGAAATTATATTCCAGCTCGTACTGAACTTGATGAGTGTCTCCTGGTAATTTTCCTTTTTTTCTAAGCATTATTAGCCCTTTATGCATTTGCTTTGCCACTACGCTTGCAAAAATTAACCCGCGGGCTTCAGTCCCTGCGACAAGATCGATGTCTGTGTCTTTATAATATTCACAAAATTTTTCTGTGATGTAATTCATCGCATCTGGTGATCTCAGAACAGGTGAAATGTCCTTGAAAATGATGCCTTTTTTAGGAAAATCAGGAAAATCGCGAATGTATGATTTTAAATCCATAGTTTTTTGTATCAAAATATAATTTAAGGGTTTTATTTTAAGCTAATTGACAAAAGTATTTGGAAAGATGTAGTTTATTGCTATAACATAAAAGACTATTTTATATAGCAAAACGTTTCATTCTAACATAATTTTGAAGCAAGCGTGTATAATTTTGTTTTACAAAGCTGCTTAATTAGGCCGGTAATGATGTTTCCAATGATTAAATTTTTTGGCTGAGGAAAAGCTGCATCCTTTGCATCGCTTTTTGCAAATTCTCCATGCTAGTCGCATAAGAAATTCTAATGTATCCGGGAGCTCCAAAGGCAGATCCGGGAACTACAGAAATGCCGGCATTTTGTAGCAGCATTTCTGAAAACTCAACATCGTCTTTGCATTTCAATTTTGTCATCGCTTCCATAACGTTGGGAAAAACATAAAATGCGCCATCTGAAGGTTTAATGGAAATACCTTTAGTTTTTTGCAGTTCCGCGACTACAAAGCTGTGGCGTTTTTTGAATTCTTTTACCATATTTAAAACTGATTGCTGGTCGCTTTGCAAAGCAGATATTGCAGCTATTTGTGAAATCGAAGCAGGGTTAGATGTGCTTTGTGATTGAATTTTTTTCATGGCATTTATTATGTCGGCATTTCCTGCAGCATAACCAATGCGCCAGCCGGTCATAGCAAAGGTTTTAGACACGCCATTTATAACGATAGTGCGGTCATAAAGTGCCGGAATTACATTTACAATGTTTGCAAATTTATCCTTACCCCACAAAATGTGCTCATAAATGTCGTCACTTATAATTAATACATTAGGATGTTTTAAAAGGATTTCTCCTAGCTGCTTTAGCTCTTCCGATGTGTAAACAACTCCAGTTGGATTTGACGGACTGTTTATAATTAATGCCTTGGTTTTATTATTTAAAGCTTTCTCGAGCTGCAATGGAGAGATTTTATAATTTTGCTCAATTCCTGTAGGCAAAATGACTGGGTTGCCGTCAGCTAAAATTACCATGTCAGGATAAGATACCCAGTAAGGCGCAGGAATCACAACCTCATCTCCTTTATTTATAATGGCTTGGAAGAGATTGTAAAGCGAATGCTTTGCTCCGGCGGAAACTAAAATTTGATTCAAAGAATATTCTAGATTATTTTCTTTTTTAAATTTATTGATTATTGCTTTTTTAAGATCTGGAGTACCATCCACCGGAGTGTACTTGGTAAAATTGCTTTTAATTGCATTGATTGCAGCAGCTTTTATATGTTCTTCAGTAGGAAAATCAGGCTCTCCTAAAGTTAAATCTATAATGTCCTTGCCCATTGCTTGTAATTCTTTAGTTTTTGCAGCTAGAGTTAAGGTAGGGGATGGCTTTGTTTTTTTAACTCTTTCAGAAAGAAAGCTTTTCATTGTTTTTACTCCAGTTCAAGTTTTTCTGCTGCAGCGGTCTTTTGTAAGACTGCTGCTTTTTTAAGTGATATGTGATAATTAGTATGCAAATTTTCTAAAGTTCTTCGGTCATGAATTAAGGTGAATTTTTCCATTTTGTTGCGCATCTCTTTTAAAGTTTTATCTATCTTTTTGTATTCAGATTTTTGTTTATCAGCTATTTCCTTAGCTTGCTTTTGCTCCTCAGAGAGCGCTTTTAATCTTTCGAGAGTTTTAGAAACGTTGTTAGTTGTTATAGAACTTTGTTTTAGTTTGCTGCTTAAATTAGAAACTATTACTTGAGCTGCCCGCAGCGTGAATTTTGTTGTCTTGCCAAATTTTTTTATATCTACTCCAGATTTTTTCAAGTCATTTCTTATTTCCGAGATAGTTTTAGTTTTGTTTCTGATTGCCATTTTTTCAGCGTCGCTTAAAGTACCGAGTTCTGCTTCCAATTGCTGAATCAGAATTTCGTTAAACTTTTGTTCATGGTCTTTCCATTGCACCATAAAATTGCCGATCAGGTCGTCAATTTCTTTAGGCATTTCAGCTAACACTTGCTCAACGTTGTTTATCTCTTTTTCCTGGTTAAGAATTTTTTTGATGATAATTTTAATGCTTTCTATCATGTCCTTGGGAATTTCATTAGGATTTGGGAAAAATCCTTTCATGACCAATCTTGTGGAAGCTGCGTCATTGAATTTATCTGCGAACACATTTACTGTGTCCTGGTATTTCATTACCAGAGGTATTGCAAGTTTAGCAAATCCCCAAAGGTTTTGCCTTGCTTCATTGATTTGTCTCGCTGAAGGGCAGCGAGAAGTTTTTGGAACTTTCAAATTTTGCGCAATTTCATCAGCAGATTCGGCGTTAATTAATTCAAGGATTTTGGGGATGAGTAAACGCAAAAAAGCTAGCCATATTGAGCCTGTGTTTCTTGGTTCGATAAATGCTATCGGATTAATGATAGAGCGGGTTTCCGTACTGTTTTTTACGTTTGCTACCGGCTTTTCTTTTTTGGGAGCCATGGCGTTTTTCCTTTTTTGCTTTTTATATATGGCGGAGAGGGAGGGATTCGAACCCCCGATAGCCTTACGACTATGCCTGATTTCGAGTCAGGT
>PLMI01000083.1:0-247 GCA_003142435.1 Coxiellaceae bacterium
TCTATTAGCTTTTCTGTTTTTTCCAGGTCTTTAATTGCATCAGCAAAAGTAGCTTCATCTTTTTCGTCAAGGGCAAGCCGTAATAATTCTTTAATATTATTTATTTCTTGAGTTGCTTTATCGATAGTGTCGATAACATTTTGTAACTGAGCACGCTCTTTACCTAAAATTTGTGCTTTTTCCTGATTTGACCAAATATTTGGATTTTCTAATTCGCGAAGAACTTCTGTAAGACGGGCTCGTTTGA
>PLMI01000083.1:257-8646 GCA_003142435.1 Coxiellaceae bacterium
GTGACCAACGGATTAAAAGTCCGCTGCTCTACCGACTGAGCTAACGGCCCAATAAAAATTTAAGTGCTTAACGTCCCGAAAATTTTAAGGAATGATAATATATAAGGATTAGGCGGTCAAGTAAACAAGTCCTCGTGAACCGTTTTACCTCTATGGGATTGGTTAAATCTAAGAGGCTAAATAAATATTGTTTTCTCGCACATTTTCTACTTTCATATGCTATAATTATCATATAGTTATCTAGTTTTTCAAAAGAATATTGCTATGTCATTGATTGCAGACTTACCAAAATTAAAGTTAAAAGACCCGACCTGTGCTTTTACTTTTCCTCAAGCTCTTTTGAGGCAGAGTAAACGCTCGTGTGTCTTAGAGCATATTGTGGCGGGCGAGGATGTGTATAATCCAAAAGATTCTATCCCTTTTACGATTGTGGCTTCATCAAGTTTCGATGTTGATTATGATAGGCAGGTTTTTTACGTAAATGGTGATGCGACAATTAGCCTTATAGACGATATATGCATTGTTTCTGCTGAGGGATTTGATGCAAAAACAATTTCTTCTCGTAAATTCTTTGTACTCCAACCAGTTATTGATGCAAAAACTGTTGATATTTTCTACAAGTTAGATAAAGCAGAAGAACCTATTAAATTTTCTTTATCTGTTAATGCGATAGATTCTTCATTGCAAAATTTGTTGGCAGAGACAAGAAAGGACTTATCCTTGCAAAAAAGAATAAATGCGAAGCAAGCTGGGGAGATTATCACAGGGCTTGTAAAAAAAGAGTCCAGGCTTTTTGAAAAGCAAATGCGATATGCTTGTATGTCATGTGGATTGACTAAAGAGGAGGAGACATTCCAACAAATATTGCAGCGAACGAAAGAATTACATAGCCAAGGATTATATTCTTCGCCAGCAGGTATTGTTAGTGATGCATTTTATAAATTTGGGTTGCTTGTGAAAGTTCCTCCTCAAGGAGGAGGGGCGATCCCCAATTATCTTGTTAGTTCTGCTGGAGTGTTAGCTGAGTTTACATTGGACTCACCTTTGAAGTTAGTTAATGTTTTCGATGCTTCCGGTGATCCCACCGATCTTTGTATTGAGGTGCCAGTAAACTTTTTCCTTCGATATAAAAATAACGAATTGCAGCAAATGGCAGTATTGTCAAGCAGCGGGTTACCAGAAATTGGTCGCGATTTTATTATGGGTTGTAGCCCAAGAGAAGATGCCCAAAATTTAATAACAATAATTAAATACAATTTTCAGAATAATGAAGAATTCAAAGGGGATGATAAACAAGAAGCGAGGGAAAATTTAGTTAGAAAATATTTTGAGGTGGATAATAGCGGTTATCTTGCGGAAGCTCTTTTTCTTGACGAGGTTTTGCAAAGTTCTCTGAAAAAAGAATTTTGTAGAAAAGCTATCGATTCAAATATGAAGAAGGTACGCGGTTTATGGGGGGATTTTCAAAGACTAAATGACAATTTTAAACAAGGAAAATTGAAATCCCCTAAATCAGATCAAGTACAAAAAGTAAACAGGCAAATTTTAGGATTAGCAAGTACTATTTTAGCAACAATTAGAAAAGCTACCGCTGCATATGTTTGGAGCAAAAATGATTCGGATTTATGGGGCGATTTGGATGCATTGCATCAGGAGATAAAGGAAGTTATTGAAGAAAAACAAGGTATTTTTAGAAAAGGCAAAGATAGCGAATTTATCGATGATTTAATTAAAACAGCGGAAGGTAAAAAGGTTGCCGCAGAATTAAAGCAGCAATTAGAAGAAACTGCAAAAATTTTAAAGGGTAAGGAACAACACAAGCAGAATGTAGTAAAAACCGCCTCTTTAGCTGCAAAATTACAGGACAAATATGAGCGAGCTCAAGCAGTTGTGGAAAGCAGTGCGGAAGCGAACGAACAAACTCAAGTTCTAATCGATAGAGTGGAGTCAAAAATTAGGGTTCCATCAGCTTTTAAAATAGATGGTCATAACATTCCTACTGAGGAGCGAATTACAAAATTAAATAGGCGGGTAGAATATCTTCGTGACGAAATTCCAAAAATAGAAAGAGATTTAGTCCGTGACCAAGAACTTCTTAGCGCTTCAAAAGATGAAGTGGATAAAGTAAATGAGATGGTTACTGCCGGTAAATCTATTCTACAATCTAATGGTAAGTTACTTGATAAAATGAGCGCTGTTGGTTCTTCTTTGTCACTTATGTCGGCAACAAAAAATTTATCTGCTGTTATCTCTGGAAGCTCGGCAAGTAAACAAAGTTTAAATGATAAAAACGCAACTCTCACTAGTAGTTTAGTGAGGCAAAAATCTTCTTTGACGCAAATGAAAGCACGGTTGGTTCGGTGCGAGCAAAGATTAACCGAGTTGCAAGAAGGATTAAATGAAAGTAAACGAGAAGATACAAAATCTGCAAAATCTCCTAAAAAGAAATTAGCGTCCGGCGCAAAAAGCTTATTGCATCCCGCGGGGCATGCATTCTCAGAATTAGATGCTGGTTCGCGACTGCACCCGAAGATATGTTTTTGGATAGATGTTGATAAAACATCGGTTTATGAAGAAGAAAAAGAAGGAATCAAGGTTGGTAAAGCCAATTTTGATTTGTTCAATGCTCTAATGGAATCCAAGAAAAAGTATGAGGAACAGGACATCGAAGTCGAAATTGGAATAGCAACAGCAAGATGCTTGCACTCATCAGTTGGTGGTTTTTCTCAGACAAAACCAAGCGATAATCCTCTATTTTTATCAGAGTTATTATCTCTATTCCAACGAAAAGGCTTACCTATTGCAGAAGATCACATTGCTTTTATTATGGACTGCAAGTTTGACCAGGGAAAACAGGGAATCGGCGCCTATTATAAAAATGTGTATGGAAATAGAAATTTATTTCCACTTGATGATGGGTCAAGGGTAGATGCTGAACATTATGATTGTTGTAAAAAAAGGGATCAGGCATATTATGACTTCATAGTTCCAGCATTGATTCAGGAAAAGAGGACGATAGATTCATCTTTATTTGATGAGCTTCAAGAAGAAAATAAAAAAAAGGAGGGTTATAGTGATAAAGATGCCGCAATGGCTAGGGATGCATTAATAGACGTAATATCTACTAAAGATGATCTTGCACAACTTATAAAAAGGGAAATGAAAAAAAAAGATGGAAAAAGGCCCGTATTACATGCTTTTGTCGATGATTGTCTAGAAAATTATTCGCAAACGAATGATGTTGGAAAAATAAATCCCATAGCAGAAGAAACAGATGAAAATATAAGATTAAAAAATGCTGACGAACTCAACGCAGAATTTGAAGCCGTAGGGAATAAGTTGGTACAATTAAACCTTTTGATAAAACAGCATGAGAAAGTATTATTATTGCGCCGTGATTGGGCTTTGGCTGCCAGAATAGAAAAAACACAAGGTAAGAAAGCCGTTGCCGGTGAAGAATCTTCAGAAGAAATTAAAAAAATGCTAGAACACGAGAATGCAGAATTAAAGCGTTGTCTTAAAACTGTTGAGGCTCTTTATCCATCGCCAGAAAGTGAAGTTAGTGCCATCATAAATGATGCAAAGGCTGAGATTAGTAAAGTCAATGGAATTACAAGTAATTTGCGTGGCATTAGAAGATTTATTGAAACTCATGTGCCTGTGCCTCATGGAACTTTTACTGAAGATTCCGCTCGATTTCATATTGTCGATGCTTTTACCTTGTCTCATCGGAGGCAAGTTAAGAGATCTGCAGCCGATTCTTTAAAGGCGTGCGGATTATTTCCTCGTGGCCATGGTGACTCAGTCGGTGAAAGAGGGGTTGACTTAGCCGCAGAAGCTCAGCGCAGGACTCCTGTTTCAGTTTCTGATGGCTAAAAAACAGAAGAAGGTTTGCCGGTGGAAACATCAATCAACAAGCGCGCAAGGCTAATATGATCAGGTATTTTTGGTAGTTTGTTCTTATTGAACCAGCCGGCAAATTCAATTTCAGCAGGATCTATTTTTATTTCACCGGATAAATATTGTGCTGTAAATCCAAGCATCAGCGAATCAGGGAATGGCCATGGCTGTGAGCAAATGTATTTTAAATTATTGACTTCCAAACCAACCTCTTCTTTTATTTCGCGAATGACAGCTTGCTCCGCAGTTTCACCGGGGTTAATAAAGCCGGCCAAAACGCTTAACTTGTTTTGTGGAAAGTGAGGGGATCGCGCGAGAAGTATTTGTTCGCCACGAATTATTAGCGCCATGACGCAAGGTGAAATACGGGGATAAACGATATTATTGCAGCCAGAGCAAATGCGTGCGCGTTCTTTGTCACTATCTTGCATTGTGGTACCGCATTTTCCGCAGTAATGGTTAAGTTCCCGCCAATGAGAAATATGATTGCCAAGTGCAGCTGCATGACGTAGTTCATCTGGCAGCGATGCACAAAAATGTCTAACCTGAGTAAAATTCAAAGGTGATTTAGCATTACTTTCCTGCCACAAAAAACAATTTACATTATCGATTTTGCCAAAACAATACGCTTCTTTAATTGTAGATAAATCGTCAATGAGTTCAGAAACTTTAGGTATTTGATTATTGCAAGACAAGCCTATTTTATTATCTTTATAACAAAACAAAAGATCGTCTTTTTTCGGCTGCGAAAAAGGCAAATGTAAAAATTTGAATTTTTGGTTAATGGTTGCAAATAACATATTTTTTAGCTTTCAAATACCAAGTTTTTTAAACATATCATTTGCATTTTTGCAAACAACGACTCCCTTGCCAGTTTTAGCCTTGCGAATAGCTTTTGCAGTTTCCTTATTAGGAATTTCCCCGCCTTGTGCCTGTATGACATTTTGTAACGCTAATAAAAAGATAGAAATATCTCCACCTTTCAATGCAGCGTTTAAATATCCTGCCGCCTCTTTTGGGTCTTTCAATGATTCAATAAGATAATCTTGATATTTTATACTTTTAGTCATAATTCACCTTGATAAATAGTCTTGCCAATAAGTTATTACCAATTTAAAGCTTAATTTTTCGTTTTACAAAGGTGAAAATAAATTCGCATATTTTAATATGGAACAGAAATCTCAAATAAGCATATTGTTTTAAAATGGCAGTATATGTCAACTGCGCCAAAACTTAATCCGCCAAAAACGCATAAAATGGCAATAAACAGTATAATATCATATCCTTTAATGGCATATTTCTTGCCACTGAAATGCCTTATGTTGTTAAAATCAATTTTATTTGCGAAAAAATCGTGCGTATCGTCACTGTAATGAGTTAATTGTTTTTTATAAATTAAATAATCATAGTACAATCTAAATAAAATTAATACTAATCCTAAAACAAACATAAAAAAAGATGTTAGGATATGAAAATTCAAATGTGACGTATACTTAATATAGCCAAGAACCAGCGCAATACCGCTAGAATGAATAAATAATAAACTTTTTACAAGCCGTTCACTTACATCAAGATAATGATTATACAAAATATCTCCAGAACGAATTATATTTTGTACTGCGAAATCTTGGAGTTTTTCGCTTAATTCATTAATTTTTGCCATAATTATTCAACAACAAAATATAATAATTCATTTACAAAACAAAGCAATCGTCTCAACGTGGCTTGTGTGCGGAAACATATCAATTATGCCGATTTTCGTTAAAGTGTAGTTTTGTATAGCTAATTCTTTTGCATCGCGCGCTAAAGTGGATGGATTGCACGAAACGTAGACTATTTTTTTAGGGTTTAATTTTGGCAGCAATTTCACTATTTCCAAAGCTCCGGTGCGCGGCGGATCTAAAAGAATTTTATCAAATTGCAGTTTTGCCCAACTTTCTTGTGCTATTTTTTCTGCTTCTTGTGCCAAATCACATTTGTGAAAATTTGCATTATCAACGTTGTTATACGCGGCATTTTCCTGCCCGCGTTTTACCATTTCATTGTCGCCTTCGATGCCGATTATTCTCGCGCATCTTTTGGCAAGCGGTATTGTAAAATTTCCAAGGCCGCAAAAAAGATCGAGAATTGAATCACTTTTTTGTGGCTCCAAAAGCTCAATAACTTGTGCAATCATTTTTTGATTTATTTCTTGATTTACTTGTGTGAAATCGCATGGGTGAAAAAGTAACTCACATTTATTGTCGGTGTTTTTATCGATTGAGTAATTTAAATATAAATTTTCATCGGTTAAGCAATGAACTGATTCTTTACCCTTTGGCTGAAGGTAAATTTTAAAATTGAATTCCTTTGCAAAGTTTTTTAATAGTTTTAAATCATCTTGTGAAAATTCTTTTAAATGGCGAAGCACAAGAGCAGGTTCTTTATTTCCTACAGCAATTTCAATTTGTGGAATGTACTGGAATGTTGAAAGCCCACTGATTAATTGCGCAAGCTCTGTAATTTTTGTGGCAACAGAATCATGTAAAATCGGGCAGGCCGCAATATCCGCAATAAACCTGCCATTTTTTTCATGAAAACCAACCAGCACTTTATTTTTCTTTGTTACAAATTTAACACTTAGCCTTGCCTTGCAACGGTAGCCATAAATTGGTCCCGTAATTGGCGGTAAAATTTCTTGCGGCGCAATCTGTCCAAAATGTTCTAGTTGCTCCAACATGGAATTTTGTTTTAACGCAAGCTGAGTACCGCTTTCCATATGCTGTAAATTACAGCCGCCGCAAATGCCGAAGTGCCGGCATTTTGGCGTAACTCTTGTTGCGGCTGGTTTTATTATTTCAGCAGCAAATGCCTCGTCAAAGTTTTTATGGCGTTTTCCGTAAATAAAACGAACTTCTTCTTCTGGCAAGGCGCCTTCCACA
The DNA here is from genome assembly GCA_003142435.1 of Coxiellaceae bacterium. GTDB lineage: Bacteria > Pseudomonadota > Gammaproteobacteria > UBA9339 > UBA9339 > FEN-1226. The sequence goes on from PLMI01000083.1 coordinate 7,079, forward strand.
AAAACGATTTTGCCATCGACGTGTGTGATGCCGCGACCGTCATGGCTTATTGAAGTAATTAACGCTTTTGTGGTTGGTGTTGACATAAAATTATTTTATTCAGCGCCCCTTTTTTCCCAAGTTAAGACATGTTGCGTTGATTCTACTTTTGTACTCAACAGAAGCAAATTATCTCTAAATTCAAAGTTACGTTTTTGTTCAGTGCCAATCCAGTGTGGAAATGAACAACCTTCAAGTTTATGAGTTATGATTTGAGATTTTTCGTCAATATTAAAAGATCCCCAATAAGAAAGGTAGGACTGAAAACTGATAATTTTTTCTTGATCAGTTGCCTTTAGAGGGTCGTTGGTGCTGAACATTGTTGGAATATCTTTTATATCACGCATAATCACCACGATCATCAATCGGTCTGCAAAATAGCTGATATATCCGGATGGATTTTTTCCGAAAGGATATGTGATGTCATTACCTTGCTGTGCAATCCAGGATTTTAGTTTCCAATTACCAATAAATTTATTCATGTCTTGCGCCTTTTTAAATGATGGCTACTGCTCTAGTCCAGCCGGCAGAAGCATTCTTGATTTTTACGGGAAAACAACAGACAGTAAAACCGGTTGCGGGTAGTTGCTCTAAATTGTGTAGCTTTTCTAAATGGCAATAACAACTTTCGCGGCCGGCTTTATGTCCTTCCCAAATTATTTTAGGATTTTTGGTACTGGCATATTTTTGCTTGATAAAGACAAATGGCGCATCCCAACCCCAGGCATCTGTTCCGGTAATTTTTACTCCTTGCTCTAATAAAAAGAGCGTAGCCTCTCGGCCGATACCACAACCTTTGTTTAAGTAGTCGTCTTGGCCGTAGTGTTTCCCGGCGCTGGTATTCACAAGTACAATTTCCAGAGGTTCCAGTTTATGATTAATGCGTTTAAGTTCATTTTGGATGTCTGGAGCAGTTACAACATAGCCATCGGGCAAATGACGAAAGTCCAACTTTACTCCTGGTTTAAAACACCAATCAAGAGGGATCTCCTCGATAGTCTTCGCTTTTTCTTTACCATTATTCGTAGTTGAATGAAAATGCCAAGGTGCATCTAAATGTGTTCCGGTATGAGTGCTAAGGCTAATATGTTCATATGCCGATGCCTCGCCGTCTGGAAGTTGATCCGGTGTTAGACCAGGGAAAAACTTGGCAAAAACATCAAGGGAAGCTTTGTCTTTGTGTGTAGTGTATTGAATTTTAGGTTCAAAACCGGGAGGATCGGATTTTACTCCATTTTCAAGGGGTATAGATATATCAATAATGGTTGGCATAAAATTGTTGTCTGTTTTTAACATCTTGTATTGTATAATATTTTTGGCAGGAACTCGATATTTGGATTTTACTTTGATGAATCAAAATGTTAACCTAGAATGTTAGCGATTTATTCAACATCACCGCGAATAAAAACATGTAACTTTGTCCCGTACAAAAAATTAAATTTCTGCCGCAATATTGTTGAAAAATCAGCAAAATTTAACTTCAACTTACTTGTGGCACAAATTTTGCAACGCGTGAATTGAGCCAGGTT
>PLMI01000083.1:8663-22014 GCA_003142435.1 Coxiellaceae bacterium
TAAAAAAGTGCAGTATAATCAACAACTTACGTTTTTATTGAATTTTATTAAAAAAATTTATGACTAAGGCAAAAAACAACCACTATCACTCAATCAAAGCCTTGCTTGCAGGTGAGATTCCTGTTGGTTCAAACATAAAAGCTCATGGTTGGGTTCGTACACGCCGCGATTCCAAAGCTGGACTTTATTTTATCGCATTAAGTGATGGTTCCTGTTTTCATCCATTGCAAATAGTGGTTTCCAATTCTCTTACCAACTATCAGGATATTTTGCGTCTTACGGCCGGTTGTTCTATCGAAGTTTTCGGCAAATTGATTAAGTCTTTAGGTAAAGGCCAGGCATTTGAAGTAGAGGCTGAAAGTGTAAATATAATTGGCTGGGTTGATGATCCGGACACTTATCCAATATCTCCTAAATATCATACTTTGGAATATTTGCGTGACCATTTACATTTGCGCATTAGAACAAATGTAATCAGCGCTGTGACGAGAGTACGCCACACTTTAGCGCAAGCAATTCACAGATTTTTTCATGAACGGGGGTTTTACTGGGTTAGCACTCCAATAATTACTTCAAATGATGCAGAAGGTGCCGGCCAAATGTTTCGCGTTTCAACTTTAGATTTGCTAAATTTGCCGCGCACAGAAAATGGCCAAATTGATTTTGACCGCGATTTTTTTGCACGCGAAACTTTTCTCACTGTTTCCGGCCAGTTAAATGCTGAAAGTTATTGTTGTGCAATGTCAAAGGTTTACACTTTTGGTCCGACGTTTAGAGCTGAGAATTCAAACACTGCGCGACATTTAGCAGAGTTTTGGATGATTGAACCTGAAATTGCCTTTGCTGGTTTAAACGATAACGCAGCTTTAGCTTCAGAAATGTTGAAATATTTAGCGCAAACAGTTTTAGAAGAATGTCCCGATGATATGGCATTTTTTGCAGAACGCATTGACAAAAATTGCATTGACCGGCTGCAAAAAATTATTTCCAGTGAATTTATTCATATGGATTATACTGAAGCAATTGAACTTCTTATAAAAGCAAATAAAGATTTTGAATTCCCTGTTTTTTGGGGCGCCGATTTACAGTCAGAACATGAACGCTATCTTACGGAAGAGTTGGTAAAGGGTCCCGTGATCTTGAAAAATTATCCGAAAGAAATAAAGAGTTTTTACATGCGCGCTAACGACGATGGCAAAACAGTTGCTGCGATGGATGTGTTAGTTCCGGGAATAGGCGAGATCATTGGCGGAAGCCAGCGTGAAGAACGCCTGGAATTTTTAGATAAGCGCATGAATGAATTGCACATGAATAAAGAGCTTTACAAGTGGTATTTAGATTTGCGACGCTACGGTACGGTACCGCATTCTGGTTTTGGGTTAGGATTTGAGAGGTTGATCATTTATGCGACTGGTATGAGTAACATTCGGGATGTAATTGCATTTCCGCGTACTCCACGCCACGCAGATTTTTAAAAATCTATAATTACAATGAAACGAACTATATTTTCCGTTATTGCAAGTATTTTTTTATTTTGTTTTTCTCTACAAAGCAGTGCCTTAGTTTTTTCTTTGCCGCCGGCAGGCGACAGAATTGTCGGACAATTGCAATCAGCCACGGTGCGCGAAGGCGAAAATTTTTCCGATGTTGCTTCCCGTTATGATTTAGGATATTACGAAGTGTATGAAGCAAATCCTGGAGTCGATCCCGATAATCCACCCGCAAACACCGTAATAATTATTCCAACACAGTACATCATTCCAGAAGAGTTGCAGCCGGATGAGATTTTGTTAAATCTAGCGGAAATGCGTTTGTATTACGAGCCGGCCGGGCAAAATAAAATTTACATTTATCCTATAGGAATTGGCAAAGAAGATTGGGCAACGCCGGTCGGAACTCTGAAAATAATCGAAAAAACAGTAGATCCAAAGTGGGTGGTTCCCGAATCAATTTATAAATATCGCAAATCGATTGGCGATGAGATACCGCGGGTTACAATGCCGGGGCCTGATAATCCATTGGGCAAATACCGATTGCGATTGTCAAAACCTACCTATTTAATTCATGGCACTAATGAGCCGGAAAGCGTTGGCAGAAGAAGCAGCGGCGGGTGTATTCACTTGTATAATGAAGATATCGACGTGTTATATCACATGGTTACAGTTGGCACCAGGGTGCGCATTATCGACAATCCATATAAAGCTACGGTTAGTGATGGCAAGCTCTATTTAGAAGCGCATATGCCGCTTCTCGAAGATAGATTAAAATTTGGCGACGATGTATCATTGGCATTGAGATTATTGCAGGGCAACAATAAAGACAATGTTCATAATGTTGATATTCAACAGGCTACGCAAATTACCAAACAACATTTGGGCATTCCTTTGACCGTTGAAAATTTGTCCTAAACATATTCTTGACTTTTTGTACGATACAAAAAATTAAATTTCTGCCATAAATATTGTTGAAAAAATCAACGAAATTTCACCTTAACTTATATGTGGTATAGATTTTGCAACGCGTGAATGAGCTCAAGTTATTTGACGAAAGTAAAGCGCAGCCCGAGGGACGAGGGCGAGCCATTTCGTCAAATAATTTAGCGAAATTCACATAAGTTGCAAAATCGAATTGTTTTTTGTACTGGACAAAATTCTTAGCTTAAATATGCCATAGGTATGATAATTTATGCAGTCCATTTCTAAAAAAATTATTTACGGTTCAGATGACGATTTGGTTTATGCTTTGCAGCATGGGCCTGATTTAAATGTAATCGATGAATATGGTTACACCCCTTTAGTACAAACTGCAATTGTAAATAGCGTAAATAAGGCGCGTTTATTGCTGCATGCTGGCGCGCAAATTGATTTCCCAGATTTAACTAACCGAACTGCCCTTAATTGGGCGGCAAGCAATAATAATTACGATTTATGTGAATTGCTATTACAAAATGGCGCCAATCCCAATTCTTATACGACAGCAGGGCAATGCGTTTTAGTTACGCCGCTTCTTCGCAAACAAAAAAGGCTTACCGATCTTTTATTTAAACACGGCGCAAATTTAGATTTTGCAGAAGATTTTATTAATGCAAAGTTGCTGGGCCATCGCTATGAACTTGAAGGGCGGGTTGACATAGTCGACACCGAAGGGACTTTCATCGAAGTTGAGCTCGAGGGTTTTTACTTAGAATTTAGCCTTGAAGTTGTTGCCAGTTCTCTTATGGATTTCCGCCAGAATTTTGGCGCCAAACACTTACGCCCTTATTTTCGCAATTTAGACGTTATCATCAAATCATTGCAGGGAGCTATTCAGTTAATAAAATTTCAACATTATCTCATCGATATCGAAAAACATAAAAGAAAAATCGAAAAATTGTTAGATTATCAGCCCCTCATTTTGCCGGTTGCATTCACCGGTCATGCTATAACTTTAGTCCGTTTTTGGGATTGGTTAATGCGCTGTGACCGGGGCGAATTTGGCAAAAGGCATGGAACAACAGTTCTTTACTTTATGAACAATGCTTTTGCGTTGAATAAGTCATTTATGATGCAATTACTTTATAAGCGCCAATATGCAGAGTCTGTAAATACCGCTCTTCCGGATGTTTTAAATTTGGAACAGATTTGGAATTTGCCTCTTTCCGAGCAGCGAGTTGGCAATTGTTCCTGGGCAAATGTTGAGGCTTTGATTCCCGCGATAATGTTTCTTTTGTTGTTAGATGCGCGCAATGGGAAAAATCCTGAAGCTTGCGAAAAGGATGCAATGTATTTCTACAATGAGTGGGTAGAGTGGGATAAAAATAGGGCGTTGCAGTTTTGTTTGCAAACGGTTGTGGAAGCTTCCCGTGCAAGAAAAGCAGCGAAAGCTGCGCTTTTGGCGGCAATCATGTTTCAAGCGTGTGATTACAACAGCAAAAATGATCGTGAAAAAGTAAGGTCAATGTTGCAGATTATAACAATGCCGGAATATAAATACATTGTTGAAAGCTATATCGAAGTTTTTTCCGAGAGAGGCAAAAAAAGTGTCCGGCTGCAAAATTTATATGATTTTCTTGACGATTTCGGGGTGTTGAGGGAGTTTGTGAAAGAGTAATAAAAAGATGAAGGAAATCAACATTGCTCACAAAAAAAGCGATCATCATAGAATATCTTATGTTGATAACTTAAAATGGTTAACGATAATTTTCGTAATCATGAAATCGGTTAAGAATCAATTTATTGTTTGTATATAGTTTGTGGTATCAGTTATATTGACATTTCATAAAAAACGCTTCACAATATACGAAGCGTAAAATACGAAATAGGATATATCACATGAATTATTTTCCAACATATTTAGCAATAGGAAATGCATTTTGTAATCGTAAAAGCGAGATCAAAAAATTATTGTACAACATTGATAATAACATACCATCATTAATAATATCTCCTCGGCGTTATGGAAAAACTAGTTTGGTTATTAATACATTAACACAACTAAAACATCCTTATTCTACTGTAGATTTTTATAAAGCCTTAAGTAAGGAAGACATTGAAACTTTCGTATTGAACGGTGTAGGTAAATTACTTGGTCAACTAGAAACGGCTCCTAAAAAACTCTTAAAACTTGCAAATGAGTTTTTTTCTAATATGCAAATAAAAGTCGTGCTTCAGGATGTTGGCATAACTCTTGATTTTGACAAGCGAACGAAAAAGGCTGCGTCAGTTTTAATAATATTGGAAGCATTGGAAAAGCTACAAAAACTTGCGGTGCAAAAGAAAAAAAAAGTTATTTTGTTCTTAGATGAATTTCAGGCAGTAGGGGAGGTAACTAAGGACTATTCAATCGAGGCTGTTATTCGAGAAGCAATACAAAAATCTACGAATGTTGCATATGTGTTTTCTGGAAGCAATCGCCATTTAATGGAACAAATGTTTTATGACAAAAAGAGACCATTTTATAAATTATGTGATTTAATAACAATTGATAGAATTTCAGTTGAAAATTATAAAGATTATATTAAAAAAGCTGCTTTGCGTACTTGGAATAAAAATCTCGATTCTAAATTGGTCGATGCTATATTCGCTATTACAGAAAGACATGCATATTATGTTAATAAATTATGTTCATTATTATGGCAAAACGATTTTCCAAAAAATGTGAATATTATATATGACATTTGGAGAAAATTTGTATTGGAAAATAAATCTTTCATTGAAAGAGAAATGGAGTTGCTAAGCATTAATCAAAGAAAGATTTTAATTCTGTTAGCAAATCGAGAGGCCGTGAGAGAGCCTTATGGTAAAGATTTTGCTATAAGTTTAGGTCTATCGTTAAGTAGTATTGCCGTAGCCTTGTCTGATTTAATAGCAAAAGATTATGTTTATATGACGCAAGAAAAGGAATATAGAATATTAGATCCTTTAATCAAAAGTGTATTATCAGATTAAATAAACATGATGTTCAACTTTTTAAATTATGTCAAAAAATAGCTAGATCAGCATTCCCCGCTATACTAGATAATTGCATTAAGGGGTTTGATGTGGAATTGCAAAAAACGGGATCGGAAACCACGTTTTTATCGAAAAATGAGATTTACGATGTAAATCAATATATTGCGATTAATGATAGAAAAATAGTATATAGATGATATTTCGCACAAGAGGTTTATTTTTAAGAAAAATCAGTATTGATAGCCTGCATTGCTTCAGCGATGTTTCCACTTACCAGTTGTGGGACAGCTTGCAATGCTTTATCGAAAGAGGAAATGATTTGTTGTTTCTCATTTGTTGAAGGCGCGTTTAGCACATAATTTGCAAAATCTTTGTGCTCTGGTCTGCCGATGCCAATTCTCAGGCGATAAAACTCAGTGCTTCCCAGATGTTTGATAACGTCAAATAACCCATTATGCCCGCCGGCACTGCCATCGAATTTCATCCTTGTTTTGCCGGGAGGAAAATCAAGCTCATCGTGAGCGACTAAAATATTTTCAGGGGAAATTTTATAGAAATTAGCGATAGAACTTACTGCCTGACCGCTTAAATTCATGAACGTTATTGGGATACACAAACGGCATTCTTGCGAACCGATTTTTATTACGCCAACATGGCTTTTGAATTTACTTTCCAGCTTTAAAGATGTGTGATGTTGCAGTGCCAAAGATTCAACAAACCAGGCGCCAGCATTATGTCTGGTTTGCTCGTATTCTTTTCCGGGATTTCCAAGTCCAATAATGAGTCTAATCATGAGTCTTTAAAAGTCCTCAAGAAAAAATTATTTTCCTTTGTCACCAGCTTTCTTTTCTGCTGGTTTTTTCTCGGCTGTTTCTTCTTTGCCTTTTTCAGGAGCAGCAGCGCCTTCAGCAGGAGCAGCGCCTTCAGCAGCAGCCTCAGCTTCAGGTTTTGGAACCTCAACTTCAACAATGGCACGAGGGATGTAAATTAAGGCAACCGGCTTATCTTCACCGTGAGCCAAATCCACAAGTTCGACTCCTTCCGGCAAAGGAATGTTTGATAAATGTACACCTTGATTGACTTCTAAATTTGAAAGATCGACAGTTAAGTACTCAGGCAAATGTTTTGGCAAGCATTTTACTTCAATTTCTGTCATTAAATGGGAAACCAAACCGCCGGATAATTTAACGCCGGGAGCAACATCGCCGCCTTTGAAATGCAATGGAATTGCCATTGTGAACTTTTCAGTTTCGCTAATGCGCAGGAAATCAAGATGCAATATTTTCGGGCGAAAGGGATGTCTTTGCACATCTTTTAAAATAACTTTTTCTGGAGTTCCGTCAATGTTTAAAGTTAAAACATGTGAAAAAAATGCCTCGTTGGCTAAAGAGTACATGATCTCTTTATGGTCAACAGTTATAGAACTAGGTGTTTTACCAACGCCATAAACGATAGCTGGAACTTTGCTTGTATGTCTTAGGCGGCGGCTCGCACCTTTCCCTATGTCACTGCGCTTTGAAGCAGTAAGTGTAAAAATATCTTTTTTCATAAATAAATTCTCTTAATTATTTTGTCATCCCCGAATGATTTTGTCGGGGACCATAGTAGATTTGTGAGTTTAAGCTTTGCGACCAAGCTTAAATAAAGAAGGTGATTATATATGAATTCTTTGTTTTTGCAAAAAGCATTCTGGACACTATTTTTGTAACTATTTGATTTTATTGATATTCTATATTGCATGTTTTTTACTTATTTTGCTCGTCTTGTGGTTTGTGTACCCAAAATAGTTAGTGCTGTAAAAATGAGAGTTTGTTAAATGCTGAAAAATCGATTATAATTAGCATTTTTAGATGTTTTTTAATGTCTAATTAGCTAATAACCCATTAAATAGGTAACGTATGATAAAAGCAATAACACCAATAATAACTAGGAGCACCACCCCAGATCCGCGACAATTTCTGCAGAATTTTTATAGCGTATGTGGCAGGAATTATTATGGAATAGCGCTAAATGGTGAAATGTATCATCGTACAGAAATTGAAGAACATGCTTATACAAGTGCCTACCCATTTGCAACAGGAACTGATAGGTGCTTGTTTCTAGATAATGATCTTTCTTTTTTAGATAAATTTTTGGGGAGAGATGAAATCCGCAAAGTCATTTTTGATGGAAGTCGTTCTGTAGACGAAGAAAAACTGAAGGGAATTGCGAATACGCTTGCAACTAAATTAGACCAGCGTTTAGGACAGCATTTACCGATGCCTTATATATTGTTAGATTCACTTTTAGCATACGCTGAAATTGATAGCGGTTCTAGGGATGTGTTACTAAAACCCATTTTTGAGAAGTATTACAGGCCATTAATGCCAAATTACGAGGACTGTTTTCAACAAGTAAATCAAGAACTACGTATAGCTGAAGAAGAATATTTAGGATCTAAGAGTTTTTCTATGAGGTTGATAGGGTCAGCTGTTGTATCACTTCTAACATGTATTGGAAGTTTTGCACGTTCTATTCAAGAAGGGCAGGTTTCGCATTCTTCATCAAATGAAGGTCTCTTCTCTATTTTGGGCGCATTCGGATATATTGGCTTTGTTGCTTCATTTATAGGTTATATTGTCTCAAGAGTGTCCAGGTGTATTGCTGAGGAAAAGTATCAAATTGCTTCATCTAAGAGCTCCGAATTAGAAAGAGCAATGCAGCGATTGGACAGATATGAAAGCGTTATGGGGATTGGCAACGGGTTGTCCTGTTCTGTTCCTTCGGAAAGCGTAGCGGCGCAACTTACAGCTAATCATGTGTTTAATCGGCCAAGGGCATCGATTCCTTTCGGAGGTCACGTAGAACCGTTCGACAATACTTCGTCTATGGTTTAATTATCTCTACGTTGAATGCTGCTTGTGCGAAAGCATTATTTGGAGAATAAGATCTATTATTTTTCTTCATCAGGTTTCATCGCAATCGCAGTACATGGATATTCGCGAGTATTAACTTTCATAAGAAGAAAGTTAATATAAACTCGTTGTAGTTTTAGTGAAGGAGGGTTGTGTTGAATAATGCGTACTTTCTATTTAACGCTATCAATATAACCATTATTTTTTATCTGCAGTCTTTGAGGGATCGTGTTTGTCTATATCTTCTAACGATATATTTTGTTCTTTCAAATATATATCTCTAATAATTACGCCAATAATAGGATAAATTTCAAGAAGGTTAATCCCTACTTGAAAAGCATAGGTTTTAATTTCATTGCGTTCTTGCTCTGTAAAAATTTTATCAAAACAATACTGTGCTATACCAAGTGCAGCAACTTGAATGTCATAGGGATTAGTAGGATTACTTTTTTTCAACTCGTTTCTTATAGATATCCAATAGCTATTAATTTTTAATTCTGCCGATATTGCTTTAGAAATTTCCTCTCCTTTCTGCGTTAACCTCATGGGGCTATGACTTTTAACAGTGCTAAGATGTGTTTGATAGAGCAAGTCAGTTGTCGCTTTAACCTTTGACAAGGAGTCTTTTATTTCATAAATTGCAACATCGATTTTATCGTTTTTTGATTCAAAAATCTTAAAGGAACTAGCTATTTTCCCCGCTCTATAAACTATCCAGAAGGATAGTAATAAAAGCGCTATTAAAATAAAAACCGAACTATTTAATTGTTTAATCAGCGCTAAGAAAATATTTTCCATGAATATCCCGTAAATTTTATAAAAATAATTAAATATGATTTTTATGTATAAAAATTAACTTGTTGTTTATAACCTTGAATTGTACGGGCAAAATTTTTAATTACAATACCGTAAAAATTACTGTATTGCATTTTTTGAATACAGTAATTTTTATCCTAATTTTATTTTATCATTATTTATTAATTAAATATAATTGTTTTGACCCAAAAAAGATGAATTATATTTTATTGCTGTGTAACTTGTGCTATCTTATTTTTGAGTTTAAATATTTTTTATCAAGAAAAAATTGACTATAAAGAATGACTATTTTTGGTAACAATGATATCAGGGAAATTGGCAATATGGTGCATGGCAGTTTTCTGTTGTTGATATTTGTCTCAAATTGACAAGAAGAATTGTGCTCTGTACATTTTAAGGAAATTAAAACAGATTGCTTGAAATAAAGAAGTGAGCTCGTAGCATTTTGTCATGTACTGAAATTTGTAGCTTCTAACGAAAAAAATAATTATAAAAAATTGTGGTAAAAATTAATTTTAATAAACTATTTTCGGAGAACATCTTATGCTTTTTCATCAACATCATAGCGGACATAAAAGTAAACCTTCTTCCGAGCAATACACGACATATGAATTTCCAAAACAAACTTGGCGGCAGTGGTTTTCTGATCTTTGGTATTCAGATCACACTGGTCTAACAAGAAAAATAGAGAATGGAAAAATCAAACATAGATACAATGGATATGAGTTGAGCAAAAAAGATTTTAGAAACATCTTCGTAAAACATAAAGAAACTCCAGATGAATTCCTAAAAAGAAAAAGAGATGAGGAAAACCAGCAATTTCGTGCGGAACAAATATTACATAAAGCTGTAGAGAAAGCCTACGAAGCTAAATATTTAGCAATGGAGAAAACTGAATTTGTAGAAACATTTCCTGGCAGTGGTACATTTATTGGGAAACGGATAATAGAACGTATAAGTAGTAAACGAGTAATAGGCTCATTGTTGACATTAGCAGCCGTACCAGCAGTCGCGGCCTTGACGCCAGGAATTATTGATCTCATGGCTAATCCAGGGGATTATGTGGTTGGACCAGCCGGAGGTAATACTGGCAGTAACATGTTAATAACATACAACGACCCGCTTGGGCGAGGAGTTAAAGCAGTTGCGTTAACGCCTCGCAGCTCCACCATCGGAACTAATGGGCAATGCGATATTTTTTGGTTGCATTCTGTTGTTGGCAAAACAGATCTAACGCAGATATCGCTGTGTACAGTTGTAAATTCTGCTCAAACCTACGCAGATTCAAAATTTTCTCATCTCGCAGTTATAGAATCAAAATTTAAAAGTGATGACCCATCCTCAATCACCTCTTTAGCTGTATATTTTGGTTCACCGCAAATTTCCGGGGTATTTGACGAAACAAGCCTGATGGGAGTTCAAGATATACATAATTGCACAGGTTTCAATCATTGCACTCAAATTACTCCGCAGCCTGGTTATTATATAGCCGAAGCTGTTCGGATTACATTTGATGATGGTGATCAATACTTAGCCATACGTGTAACAAGTGGCATTGCTTACCTTGTTTCAGACCATAGCTTGTTAGGACAAGGCAATATCGAGCTTATCGATGGTAAACTGCCAGAAGGCACTTGGAAAGTTAGCAATGTTGCAAATGGCGCTAATGTGGCTTTAATGACAACATGCCCAATAAAAGATACAAAAGGAATTACGAAAAATACTCTTACAATTTTTAATTTCGATCGCACTCAAGTTTTTGCTTTAACCAAAGAATCCTTTGTCCGTGCAGGCAACTCAATCGATTTAACTAACTTAAGCCAAATTAATGGAACATTTGGAGAAGCATCTTTTAAAGTCAAACCAGCTAAAGCACCGACAGATTTAAGCTGCAGTTCCGATGGAGAAGGGCGAATTGTTGTGGGAAGTAGCTCGTTACCAATTCCGACAGTATTCGTAACAGATGCTCTAGTCACAATAGGAGGGCCTAACGTTCCACTAAATGATACTTCACAAACAGCCCAACTTCAGGGTGTGGCTGGCAGTAGCGCAGGCTCTCCAGGAACCGGATTTGATCCTTCTGGAAACTATTTTGTTACCACAGCACCGGGAAGTAGTGGCAATGAGGTTTGCATAAGACCAGTGGCTGGTGTCCCAACTGGTGGTACGCACAGTGCATGCGACTCAAAAGTTGATACAGTGTTCAAAGGTGCAAATTCTACTGGTTCATCAGTGGCTATATATCAGGCTGGTGGAATACCACACATGATAATTGGTGCCAAGAATCCCCAATTATCTGCGGAAGCAAACGGAGAAATATATTGTAATATCCCGTTAGAAAAATCAAATTCCTCATCAAGCCAGTCTGCTTCGTCTAGTACATCAAAATCAGAGTCTGACTCGCAAAGCCAGTCTGCCTCTGCCAGCACATCAAAGTCAGGATCTGACTCACAAAGTCAATCTGTTTCTACAAGCGTAATACCAGCGCTCTCTAGTTCTGTACCGCCGGCTTCCAGCGTAACGCCGCCACTCTCGAGCTCATCAGTGCAATCGCCTATTTCTTCTGGTGCGCCAGGCAGCAACAGTAATTTTGACTCTTCATCTTTGGCTGGTTCCCAATCTGTTGTAGCTAGCTCATCTTCGGCTATAAAATCCGGGAGTTTGGCAACAGTATCCAGCTCAACAACTCCATTAATCTCATCATCATTAAATAGTGCTTCGATGCTAGGATCATCGGGTTCAGATAGGCTGTCGAGCCACTCTAAGGACAATAAACTTTCAGATCTTGCTATTGCCTTAGTAGTTTTGTCAGGGTTGACTGTTTTTATGCTAGGTGCATTTTGTACAGTTATGGTTGTATTATTGCGCCGTGGAAGGAATGGTTATAATAGAGTTCCGACATCTATGGCTATGGAAAGAGGTGAAGAACGTTTTCAGAAGATTGATTCAAAAGATATTTTTTATGGGAGGAGCCTAGGGAATGGCGCCTGTGGTGAGGTTTATGCTGCCGTTTGGAAAAATGCTCAAGTTGCAGTAAAAAAATTGCAAGGACCATTAGCAGAAGAAAGAGACATGGTTGCTCAGTTTATTCAGGAAGCAGAAATACAAGCACGTTTGCGCTATCCAAACATTGTGTGTCTCTATGGTTTTTGCGCGGAACCTCATATGTTTTTAATTGTTATGGAACTTGCCAAAGAATCATTGGATAATTTTTTATATAATAAAAAACGACCTTTTTCCGAAGGGGATCGTTTTAAAGTAATTAGCGGGATAGCAAATGGTTTAGCTTTCATGCATTCTCAGGGAATAATTCATCGCGATATGAAATCCGCAAATGTTTTATTGTTTGAAGATATGACACCAAAAATAGCCGATTTAGGTGCTGCAAGAATTATTGATAAAAGTGCAGCAATGACAGACGTTATTGGAACGGCAGCGTATATGGCGCCAGAAATTATAATGGTTCCAACTGAGCCAGAAATAAAACCATATACCACTGCAATAGATGTGTATAGTTTTGCAATAATCTTGTGGGAAATATTTGCCCGCGAAGTTCCTTATAAAAACATGCCTCAATTTGGAATTATAGGGCAAGTTAAACTTGGTACACGTCCAGAAATCGATTTGAGCTGGGATTTCAATTTTGTGCGATTAATGCAGCAATGCTGGAATCATGACCCTGAAGCCAGACCAAATATGAGTGATGTGCTTGGCTGTCTTAATAGTATTAACTTGTTGAGCCCGACAAAAATTGAGATGAGCGCAGTGCCGCCGGAGGTGTCGGCAACGGAGCTTCCTGAAGGTCTTGAAGAAGTCAAGCTTCCTGGAGATGGGCATTGTTTATTTCGCGCCGTAAGCATACATCTCGAACATACTACACCTGAAGAATTAAGAAAAATTGCAGCCGATTTCATGCTGCAGCATAAAGAACGTTTTCGTCAGGGAAGGGATGATAAGAGCTTTGACGAGTATTTACTACGCGTGAGAACTGATCCATCTTGCTGGGGCGGTCACCCCGAAATGATAGCAATTGCCTCATTTTATAACATTCCTATTATTGTTTTGCTGCGCAATCCTCAGACAAAAAAAATAAGTTTGACTATAACTCGTAGCGTAACCCAAAATATAAACGGCGAAAAATTAACTGGTTTTCCCTTCTTTGTTTTATATAATGATGTTGATCATTATGACGGATTAGCTGTAAGAGATAAT
>PLMI01000096.1 GCA_003142435.1 Coxiellaceae bacterium
GATGAAAAAAATAAATTATGATAAAAAAATATATTAATTTTGGTACAAACTCTCCGAAAGGCTAAAAGTAGGGGGAAGTGAAGTGGTGACAAAATGTCACCGGTTGAAACTTCAGGCAGAAGACGGAAAAATGCGTGAAACAGACGTTGCGGATATCGAAACCCTTTTGCGCCTTATCCAGTCAGTACCAAGTAAAAAAGCTAAGCCAATTAAGCTGTGATCGCAAAAGTTTGCTTTGAACTTATACACTTTTTGTTTTACATTGGCAATGCTGGTTAAATTACCTTAAAATAGTTATTTGACTATATGCCTAAAATAATTTTAGAAGTAAAAAATTTAACCGTAGAACTGGAACAGGAAAAAGTTATTGATGATATTTCCTTTGATGTTCGAGAGGGAGATATTGTTGCTTTTATAGGTCCGAATGGCGCAGGAAAAACCGTGCTTATGCGCACTTTACTTGGCTTTTTACCGCATAGCGGCGAAATCAATTGGTTAAAGCCATCACGTAAAGGATATGTGCCGCAACGGCTGCCTTTAGTTAAAAATATTCCGCTCACCGTGTTAGAATTTTTCAAACTTAAAATTAAGGACAATCTGCCGCAAGATATTAAAGATGTACTGAAAACTGTGGGATTAAATGGTGACGTACTAAATAATCTTCTAAGTATTTTAACTCCGGGCCAATATCAACGTGTTCTTATGNNCAGCTAATGACTGATCCTGAGGTTATGTTTTTTGATGAGCCGATGGAGGGAATTGACGCTTCTGGCCAACAGTCAATCTATCAATATTTAGAAAAAATCCATAAAGAAAAGAACTTAACTATTTTTTTAGTATCTCATGATTTGAGTGTAGTGTATAAGCTTGCTTCCAAAGTTATCTGCCTAAGCCGCCGTTTAGTTTGTTCCGGCATGCCCAATGAGGCTTTAACGGAAGAAATGTTGACTGAACTTTATGGCGGAGAAATTAAATTTTATCAACATCATCATGAACATGACTAGCCATATTTATTATAGTTTAATTTCTGGAATTTTTATTGGAGGTATTGCCGGTTATTTAGGAACTTTAATGCTGTTAAAGAAAATGACAGTCGCCGTAGACCCGCTGTCGCATTTTGTTTTGCCAGGTGTGGCAATAGCTTTACTTTATGGCTTTGATCCTTCTATAGGAGCATTCGCATCCATTTTATTGGGTGTAGTTTTAGTTTGGCTTTTTGAAACCAAAACAAAACTGCCGACGGAGACGCTAATTGCTGTTTTATTCACAACTGGCGTAGCTATTGCTTTAATGGTTGCAAAATCTGATAGCTTAGAGGAAATTTTTACTGGAGATATTACGCGAATAGGCCCTATTTCTACAGCTGTCGTAATAATTTTTTCTACATTAATATTTTTTGCGTTGCGAAAAGTTTATCGCAAAATAATTTTGATAGAAATATCAGAAGATTTAGCGGTAATGGAAGGGATAAATATAAAAAAATATCTGTTAATCTACTTGATTTCTTTAGCGCTTATTGTAGCTTTAGAGGTGAAAATAGTTGGCGGCTTAATGACTGCTGCTTTAATAGCAGTGCCTGCTGTGACATCTAGAATGATATGTAGAAATTTAAATCAATATATTTCCTTCGCGGTAATATTGGGTATGCTATTCGCAGTTGTGGGGATAGTACTTTCTAAAGTTACTGCAGAACCCGCTGGCATTTTGATTACCTTAAGTGCCACGCTAACTTTTTTAGGTGTTTTATTTTTCAAATCACGTCGCTTAGCTAATGAAGCAAATTAATAGAAACATTAGTAACTTCAAATTAACTTATCGTAATTCTTCAAAAACATGTTATAAAAAATATTAGTAAAATCAAATACTTACAAATAATGAATGTTAGCTAGTATTTTTTAGCATTTTATCCCCTTATATAACAAACACTTATCCTGTCAAATATAATTAATTTTATTTTAATGTTAATGAACTATAATTAAAAATATCGCCATAAATAAAACTCTAAAATAATTATCGGAACATGCTAGGAAAATGCTAAAACCAAAACAAGAACAAAAAACAGAACAACAGGAACTTGATTTTTCGCAGACTAATATAAAAGCGCAGTTAGTCGGAATTATTACAGAATTGATCTGGCCGGAATTCGCAGAGAAGATACTTGTTCCTGCTATAGCTGTTGCTCGTCATAAAAGTGCTGATCTCGATCTTGTAGACACTGATTTTAGTACAGTATCTAGTGATACTAAACTCAAAGCCGCTCTTGACCGCTTCCTAACTCGAGAGCAGCAACTGTTTTTGCCTGATCTTGAAAGAGCGAAAAAAAATTCTCGGGATGTCTTAGTAGCAATAAAAGAACGCAATGGCATTATCGATGACAATCTTAAAAATGAATTGATAAAAAAGTTTATTACCAATCCGGATTTATTTGATCAACAGTTAATTGAGAACCTATCTCAAAAAGGACATTGTGGCGGGTTTAGAGGAACTTTATCGCTTTATCAGTCCATAGAAAACGAAGATATCGCTGGCGCTGGCAAAGGCAGACTTACCGTTGCTGATCTTTTCGAAACTTATACGATCGTTCTTACTAGGAAATCAGGTGAAAAACTCAAGCCGGAAGACCTTGAAAAAGTTAAAAAACTTTACCGCAGTTAGTATTTCATCAAGACCCGTCAGACTATTTGCCCGCGGTTCCAGGAGAGGTGTGGAAAACTACAGAAGTTAGATTTGGAACTGAGGACAAAAAGCTTAAAGAGCTCGCATCTCTTTCTTTGGCTTGTGATAAGAGCAGTTTTCGAGAAGTTATAAAAAAACTTGCTGTGCCAAAAGTAATAGTCCAAATTGATATAGGAAATCACGCTATTCACGTTTATCGAACATTAAAGGGAATTTCATGTTATGACTGTAATGAGAAACAATGGATTTTGTTACAGGATTTAGATAAGTGGTTAGAACGTATGGCGGACAAATATGGATGCGATCCACGTTTTTTGGTAAGAATACAAGTTTCCAGTTTTACTTATGAAGGCGATTATTCGTCTGAAGTAGGTATCAATGATTTACTAAAAGATCAAGAACCTAACGAGTTGGTTAGATGTGGAAATTTAATTAAATGTCTATTTGAATATGCTCTGCTGTGGGGATCAATTACATCACTTCAATATTTTTTAGTGTACAGGGAAAGAAAAAAGATTAAGTTTTTAACCGATAAAGATGGGATTTCAAAACGGTTGCTATATGCAATTATGTATGACCATCGCAATGTGGTAGAGCTTCTAGCAAATATGGGAATAATAAACCTTAACAAAAAAAATCGAGGTGAATATATTCCCGGTTGCTATAAAGAAGTTATCGGACGTTTAGCGAAAGTTGAAATAGATGTAAACCAAACGTTTCAATTTTGGGGTTATTCTCCTTTAGAAGTTGCGGCAATAATTTGTGGCTCTCCCGTCATGATTGAAACGTTAGTAAAAGCAGGCGCGAAGACAATAAATCCCTTCTTCCCTTTATGGACTACTTCAAATGACTCTATCTTGGGAGAGACAATATTTGCCGGACATACAGCGGCGGCATTAAAACTTTTGGATCTTGAGCCAAGGTATGCATGTCTAGTTAACCATTATAAAATAACAGCATTCATGGCGGCAGCTTTTTGCAATAATTTGATAGTAATGGAAAGACTTATGGGTATGGGAGTAGATATTCACCAAAAAGATAAAAATGATTGCGATGCATTTGATTATGCTGTTGGTGGTAGGGCAGAACAAGCAATTGATTTTCTGAAAGCAAAGGAATTCACAGTTGATTCTATGGCTAAACTTAAAAGGACTTCTGGCGGTAGTGAGCCCCGTTTAATATTTGTTGTAAGAAAGTTGAACGTATCTATTTTGAGAGATTTTTTAAATGATCCTTTGATAGATGTAGATGCTAAAGATTCTAGGGGTCATCCAGCTTTATATTACGCTTTAACTGATAAAGATTCGAGACTGGGTTTACAGATTATAAAATTACTTTTAGAACGAGGCTGTGCAGATGTCGATGCTGTTAAAGATATATTTGCTGAGGACAGTTCGCGAAGAAAAATTTTTGAAGATACAAA
This sequence comes from Coxiellaceae bacterium, assembly GCA_003142435.1. Taxonomy (GTDB): domain Bacteria; phylum Pseudomonadota; class Gammaproteobacteria; order UBA9339; family UBA9339; genus FEN-1226. The sequence continues at coordinate 4,100 of PLMI01000096.1, forward strand.
AATTTGCATAGAACATTTTAAAGAAGGGGTTGAATTATTGCTTAAGGCAAATAAAGATTCTTGTTTTTTTAGCTCTGTAACATTCAACGATAAATTTTTGCTTGCGCAAAAAGAATATCCGGCATATTTTGAGGCGCTGCTTTTTAAACTTTTACATTATCCACAAATATTTTTTAAAAAACTTAATATTTCTAATGTGGAATTAAGAAGGGATATTTTCAAAAGACTTCTTGATTGGTGCAATGATAATTGTAAAAGCTTTAAGTATAATGCTTCTTTATTTTTGCAATTAGGGCAATTATCCTATGAGGGTAAATATATTAAACCAGAGGGGGCTACACATCTTTTAGAAAATGCACAAGTATTAGAGTCAGATTTGCCAACCTGGAAGAGAAAGCTTTGTGTAAAATTATTAGCTAATTTGAAAACAGAAAATGAAGAAGCAAGGGCACATCTTTCTCAATCTCAAAAACAAGATGAAGTAGTTAGCGATCAAGTGCAAGTATCATCTATGCAATAGCTGAGTAGTTTATTTGCAAAAGGAGCGTGGCAAATCCCAAGCCGAGGTACATATTTTTTTAATTGTAAAAGTTTCAACTTGACTTGTCAGTTATCCGTTTTTAAGTTAGCACTTTCTGTCAGATTAAGTCAGAACTAATACAAGTGATAATATATGAGCATAATGTGTAAACTATGTCCCTGATCTGTACACACCGCCGGTCGCTCCTACGATATATACACTGATGAATTATTCAACAACACCATGCCTTCTTTATTATCTAGCAGTTCTGGCGGCTATGTCGAGAATATCGGCAACAATACCTGTTGTTCTGTCCACACTGACCACATCATTATAACCTGTAAACTTCAGTGATTTGATAAAAATTTTTTTCTAATTTGTACGTTCTATATCTATATTCTAGAAACAATAAATTATACAAAGATATAAATATAGATGAGGTTGAAAAATATTGTGATAACGCTGGAAAATAGCTGAACAAAAGGCATTGATCTGATTATTTCAGTGAATCATAAAGTATAAAAAAATAGATTTTTACTATGACTAAATTAACA
>PLMI01000072.1 GCA_003142435.1 Coxiellaceae bacterium
TCTTTACAAGACAAATCAAAAACCTTTTTGGGAAAAGGGAATTTTTTGTTAAAGTCATCAAATTCTTGTTGCATTGCAGCTTTTGTCGCGGGATCTTTTTCTATTTCAGTTAAATACATTACTAAACAGTATCCTCTTAGTACCCAGCCTGAAACGTCATTTGCCATTAATTTTAATGCTTTATCTTGCGGTTCTCCTTTTTCATCTTTTGGCGCTTCTGCATAAAATTTATCAACAGATGGTTTGGCAGACATGAGCTCAGCGCAAATAGCAGTTACTGTACTTTTGGCTGTTTGTGAATCAATAGTTTTAAATCCACACTTATCCATAGCTGCATTCGCGTCAAACATAAGTTTTTTTCTCTCACCCTCGTTTTTAGCAGCATATGCATCTTTCAGGGCTTCGAGTGGATTAACTTTTCTTTTATCAGATCCTATTTCGTGATCTGTGTCTAACATGGCATACAACGGAACATTTTTTCTCAGTGACCCTCCATTCCCGCCAATTTTTTCATTTGCACCTTGCATAATGGTATATAAATATGCTTTGCCATAATTTTCTGCATACTTGTTAAGACCTGTGCAAAGCTTATGATCAGCCGAGAGTACTCGTGTGGCTTCTATACCACGTAATATGTCCGCTATATTTAAGTTATCAAGCTTTAATGGGGGATGGCTTTTACCAGCCTCGTTCCTATTTCGAGCATTTATAGGATCCATCATAATTTTTAAAGCTATTAATTTATAATATTGCTGTTCGCCAAGTTGAGATATTGCGGCTTCATCGCTTGGAAAAGAATTTAAAAATGTTCGCAAAGCTCTTATAAGTGCCGCAAAAGAGTTGGGTGCCCACATTTTTTTAGCATTAGGATCAGTACTAGGTAAATATTTTTCAATACTTCCCGGACCATGAACGCTATCGAAACTCTGAAGCAATGCCATTTGATCTTCATTTATAAAGGTATGATCGGCAACGTCAGTGTTATTGTCTACGAGACGTTGACCTGCATTTTCTAATATTATTTGACCTAGCTTTGGTGCCCATATTGCTGGATCTTGTGTTGTATCGAGATGATAACTTGCTGCTAACTCTTTAAACTTCTCAAAATAAGTTATAACACCAGCTTTGCTAGGAAGAAGCATTTTTTCTTTTTCATTTTCTTCTCCATCAATTGCAAACCATGGAAATAGATAACACGGTTTTTTTAATTCATATGCGCTAGTAAATTGACCATACTGAAACACGGGGGGTTTGGACACAGCCATAAAATTCTCCTTAAAATTATTATTGAATAAATGATTATATATACAATCAATTGCTTGAATTTAATATATACGTTTTACTGATTCACATGATCTTTTTATCTTTCGTTTACGAATCAGTGATTATAATTATGCATCATTATTATTAATTTTGCACCTATTCTCAACAGTTGCCGCAAAATATACTGCCCTTTTTAACCCTTTTTATTTCTGTTATCTAGGACAGCCCTTTCATTTGATTATTGACTAAAATGCACGCAAATGCGAAATAGTCTTGACTTTTCTGCATTTGCGTGCATAATAGTCTAATATGGAACGTATACAAAAACAATTTATTTTAAAAGATCTTCCCCGGAAAATGGTATTCATTGTTGGGCCTAGACAAGCCGGAAAAACCTGGCTTGCAAAAAATATTGCAAAAGATTTCGCCAACCCGATTTATCTTAGTTATGACCATTTAGAAGACCGAGAAATTATCAGACAGGAATCGTGGAAATCGAGCACTGATCTTTTAATTCTCGATGAATTACATAAAATGCCACGCTGGAAAAATTATTTAAAAGGCCTATATGACACTAAGCCAGAAAAATTAGCAATCATTGTAACTGGAAGTGCACGATTAGATATACTGCGGCAGGCGGGTGATTCTCTAGCCGGCAGATATTTTACCCACCATTTAATGCCATTTTCGCCTGCCGAATTAAAAAATACTAAATTTGCTCATGATATTAACCGATTTATTATTCGCAGCGGATTTCCAGAACCATTTCTTGCCGAGAATCAAACGGATGCGGATCGTTGGCGATTGCAATATATTGAAAGCTTAATTCGCGAAGATATTTTTGAGCTCGATAAAATAGATAGCTTAAAAAATATCCGTCTGGTTTTTGAAATGCTGCGAACAAAAGTTGGCTCGCCAATTTCTTATAAATCAATTGCAGAAGATGTAGGTATTGCACCGAATACTGTAAAAAAATATATATCAATTTTAGAGTCTTTATATATAGTATTTCGCATTACTCCTTTTGCAAAAAATATAGCTCGAAGTCTGGTCAAAGAACCAAAATTATATTTCTATGATACCGGTTTAGTAAAAGGTGACAATGGCATTAAATTAGAAAATTTTGTTGCTGTATGTTTATCGAAACATTGTTATGCCAAAACAGATTATGAAGGGAAAAATTATGTATTACATTATTTACGTACAAAAGATGGTATAGAAGTGGATTTCGCAATAACTAAAGAAGGAATTGTCGAACAGATTTTTGAAGTAAAACATAAAGACAAAAATATAAGCAATTCATTATTATATTTTCAACAAAAATATAATTTTGTTGCAACTCAATTGGTTTATGACTTACGTCAAGAAAAAAGAGAGTCTAATATCGACGTTTTAAGATTAATTAATTTTTTATTGACACTCAAATTATAGGGTAAGGCCGGCTGGGCTGGCACTACTTTTAACACTCGTTTCGCTAAGCTTAGATGCCAACAGGTCCTAATATTTTCTTTGAAAAATATAATTTGCTATTAAGTTCAAAAGAGNNTGAAGTTCTGCGACTTTTATTTTAGCATTTTCTAATCCAGCCAAAATTGGATATGTTGGCTTATTTTCTTTTTTGTCACTGGTATTTTCTAAATCGAAAATATCATCCTGAATTTGAAATGCAAGACCAAGGTTTTTTGCAAAGATTTCGAGTTGATCAATTTTTTTGTCATTAGTTGGATCTAAAGAGGCGAGAGCACCTAATTTTACTGCGGCGCTGAGTAAAGCTCCAGTTTTCAAAAGATACATATTCTCAAGCTCTGTAATGGTTACTTTTTTTGCTTTGTCAGGAGAAAATATTTCCATGTCTATACTTTGTCCCACTATCATTTGCATTGTGCAATTACTTAGTACATCTATCATTTGTAATTTTTTTTTGCTATCGATATTTGTATCTTGCGACAAAAGTTCGAAAGGTAAGATTGCTAAACTATCTCCTGCTAAAATTGCCGTTGCTTCATCAAATTTTTTATGGCAAGTAGGTTGGCCGCGGCGAAAAGCATCATTGTCCATTGCCGGTAAATCATCGTGGATTAGAGAACAGGAATGGATTAGCTCAATAGCGGCAGCGGGAGCGTCGAGAAACTCTAAAGGAGTGTTGAAAGATTCGCTTGTGGCATAAACTAAAATTGGTCTTATGCGTTTGCCGCCGTTCAACAGAGAATATTTAATAGCTTGTAATAATTTCACATCGCCATATTTGTTTTGTTGCTTGTTTAAAAAGTCAGACAAAACTTGATTGATGCGTTTTGAGCGCGAAGCTAAGTATTTTCCGATTTCCAAATTAGGATTCATCGTCTGGAACATCTTCTCCTTGTTGCTCGGTTGGAATAAAATCTTTTAATTTTGCCGTTGTGCTTTGTTCCGTTAAGATCTTTACCTTTTGTTCTGCTTCCTGCAATGCTTTTTGGCAGCGTCGAGTTAGTGCAATTCCCTGTTCAAAATATTGCAAAGACTCTTCCAGTTTTAGTTCACCTTTTTCCATTTTAGCGACAATACTTTCCAACTCTGAAAGATCTTTCTCAAAAGAGATATGTTCGATAGCATTTTTCGTTTCTTTAGTTTTTTTCATAAGTTCAGATATTATTTTATTTCTTCCTTTAAAACGTCAACTTTATCCGTCTTTTCCCAGGTAAATTCCGGTTCACTTCTGCCAAAGTGACCAAAAGCAGCAGTTTTTAAGTAAATTGGCTCCAGCAAATTCAAAGCACTTATGATACCGGCAGGGGTTAAGTCAAAAATATTTTTTATTTGCTGAGCTAGTTTTTTGTCATCGATTTTTCCAGTGCCAAAAGTTTCAGCGCTTACAGAAATTGGGTCTGATACGCCAATGGCATAAGATATCTGTATTTCGCAGCGCTCGGCTAAATGTGCAGCAACTATATTTTTAGCAATATAACGCGCCATATAAGTTGCTGAGCGGTCAACTTTAGAAGGGTCTTTGCCGGAAAAGCATCCTCCGCCATGTCGCGCCATACCGCCGTAAGTATCAACGATTATTTTGCGTCCAGTAAGTCCAGTGTCGCCCATTGGACCTCCAATTACGAAACGTCCCGTGGGATTTATAAAATATTTAGTATTTTTGTTAAGCCAGTTTTCTGGTAGTACCGGCAGTATAATTTCATCCATTACAGCTTCGGTTAGCGTTGAATGTGAAATATCTTCACTGTGCTGTACAGAAACCACAACGCTTTCAATGCCAACAGGCTTGTGATGCTCATAACGAAAAGTAACTTGACTTTTGCCATCGGGGCGAAGCCAGCAAAATGTATTGTTTTGTATAAGTGCCGCTTGCCGTTCCATGAGTCGATGGGCGAACATAATTGGTGCTGGCATTAATTCAGGAGTTTCATTAGTTGCGTAACCAAACATTAAACCTTGGTCTCCTGCGCCCTGCTTTTTTTGTGCAGTGGGTTCAACTCCGACGGCAATGTCCTGAGATTGTTTGCCGATAGAAGTTAAAATGGCGCATGAATCGCAATCAAAACCAATCGTAGGATCAGTATAGCCAATAGATCTTATTATTTCGCGTGCGATTTCTTCTATGTCAACCCAGGCACTGGTGGTTATTTCTCCGGCAACTAAAACCATGCCTGTTTTTACGAGTGTTTCACATGCAACTTTGCCATGTTTGTCTTGAATTAAAATTTCATCTAAAACACCATCGGAAATTTGATCAGCAATTTTATCCGGATGGCCTTTTGCGACTGATTCAGATGTGAATAAGTAATTTGACATGAATTTTTCCTCAGGATACAGCTAATCTAAGATTGCGTTCGGGCGAAACTATTTGTTGGGCGTTGTTGAATAATTCTTATTTTCTGTTTTTTTGATTTGGTAGCCGCAAGCTTTAGCTTGCGTAGAATCGCGTTAAAAAAACGCAGGCTAAAGCCTGCGGCTACCGGTTAAAAATTTACATTTTAATTTTGCTACAAAAATCACGTAAATAAGAATTATTCAATTAATGCCTATTTGTTGTATTTTAGCTGCCCTGAGTTTTTATTTCAACAAGTTAACTGAAAGTCGCTAATGTATTTTATTGTTCTAGCAGCTTCCTTGCTGCAGTTTATACGAAATAGGAACAAATTTATGGGTTGAGAGGAGGAGCAACCTCGTCTATTTCTGATGGGTCATAGTTCTCAAGCAGAGACGCATAATTTTGTCTTACTTCAGATTTATCAACCGGGAACCCATATTCATCCCATGTCTCAACCGGAGGCGAAGGTTTTTTTTCTGCTGTGTGGGACGTCGACGCAACAAGCGAACTTCCAGACGTAGATGCAACAGGCAAATTTTCTCCCGATGTAGAGGAGGTAGATGAAACAGGCAAAGCTGCAGCGGCATTTTCTAAAGCTTGAGATGTAGATGCGACAGGCAGAGGTGTAGTGGCGAGTGCTTCGTCTTTTTCTAATGCATGAGACGTAGATGCAAAAAGAGTAGACGAACAGCCTTCTCCAGGCGTAGATGCAACAGGCAAATACGGATCTTTTTCATCCCTCGATGTAGAGGATGTAGATGCAACAGACCACTCTACAGCGGCAGGTGCAGCGTCTTTTTCTGATGTAGATGCAATAAGTAGCGTAGATATTGACGTAGCTTCTACTTGCGGAAGGGTTTGATAGTAATGGGCATCATAAAATTGTAATAGTCGTATAATATTAGATAGTGATCCATTAGGATTTACAGCTAGACCTGGAGTAGATGTTTCTTCACATATAGTTTTTATCATATCAGATAAACTCAAGTTTTGAGCTTCAGGCTTCTCAAATTCACTTATTAACTTTAGAACGGCTGGCAAATGATGATGATTATGTATGCGTGGCAAAGTAAAAAAGCCTATACGAATAGGGCTACATTCCTCAGCATACGCTTTAAGTAAATTTATAACAGTTTGTCGTCCATTGCCCAAGCAAAAACAAGATAAATACTTTTGTGTCGTTTCGATGACTGGTTCTAGTTCTTCAGGCAAAACCAGCAGAAGGAAACGTATAAAAAATTCATTAAATCTTTTTATAAACTCTGGGTTTAATCCTGGTTTATTGACCTCAAGAGATAATTTACCTATACATTTTACTATGCTTTGTGAATCATCAGGTGAGCTTTCAGATAGAAGCGATTGCATCTTCTTTAAAATTTTAATGGTCTCGGGGGACAACGAAAGGAGTTGAAAACATTCCTGAAAAAAAATACTCTGTGCTGTATGCAAAAAGCTGATAAAATTGCTATCCAAAAATTTTTTTGCTTTATCCTGGTAAGTTGCGAGAGCAGAATCCACATATTGGCTTAATTGATACCGTAATTTAATAATATACATATTATGCATGGTTTCATATGCCTTGCTAGGAAATTTTAAGCTATTTGCCAAAGTATCCGTTGTTTTGGCAGGAAAAAGAGATACATAATCAGGAATAAAATATAAATCCTGAATCATCTCACTTATATTTTCATTTTCCTTATCGTTATATCTGTCAAGAGCTTCTGTAATTTCCTTAAATAGTTCAGAATGATTTCTGTATATATTGATCATTTTCATCCAAAATTCCATATCAAAATCTATTTTTACAGACGGATTTGGATGCGCAAATTTACTAACACAAATATCAAAAAATCTTTGTCTTTGTGTTTGATCTAAACGCTCAAAAAATCCATTTTCAGCCAATAAAAATATAATCGGTAAATTACCACTAAATACCGCGAATAATGATGGCATATTAATATGGAAATTTGTTGGATTGATTTCTTTTTCTTTCAATATGATCTGCCGCTCTTCCTCACTCAATTGAATATCGAAATTATCCAGAAAGTTTTCATCTATTTCCAGAACACAAGGAGCAATTATAACTTTTCGCTCTGCTCCTGGAGTAATATTTGTTCTAGCGTGTATTTTACAATCGAAAGCACTATCTTTGGATCCTTCAGGTTTTTTCACACAGCTAATATTTTGCATAAAACCAGAAAAAACGAATCCATTAACTTCACTATACAAACAAAGAGAAAAAGTGTTTTCTTGAGTGTCAAATGAAAGAAAACGTTGACGAGTATGTGATTGGATCAGCGGCTCGCCTTTGGTTGCGAGATTATATTGCTCAAGGTGCTGCTCTCCAAATTTATCTTGGTGCATACCATGTATTATCAAACGTAAATCATCTTCTGCAAAAAACCAACCTTCCGCTTTACTTATCTCTGTAAAAAAATCAAAAATTTTTGGAAAAATTTTATCAAATACTTGAGGGCTAGTATCTGTATCTCCCGCAGGGGTTCGATATTGTTCTCGGTGTATTTCACCAATGTCTAATTTATTTTCACCATGAACAAGTACAAGGCCATCTCGAGGCAAATCCAATACAAATTTTGCTTGCCAATCTCTAGCAGGTACTTGTCTAATTACTCGTCTACGATCTATGAGGTGAGCAACAGTTTCTATTGTCTGTAAAGCATACTCAAATGATTGATGTATTCTTGTTCCTCGTGTTATTCCAGCTGGAGCAGATTGCGGTTTGTTTTTATCTTCTTGTGGTGACATTGCCATTATATTTCTCCTATGAATGTAAACGTTTTGTATTTATTTTTTTATCAATTATTTTTAATATTAATTAGGTAATTAAGTAAGATTATTAGAATAACATATTTGGCTTAAATTAAGCTTAACGCAGAAAATAAAATTATAATTTAACTTTGCACAGGACAAAAAACTTTGCATTAATTGGCCTTGTGATTGATAAATAACTAAAATTTTGTCCTGTACTAAGGATAATTCAATGCGACTTCAGTAATGGAAAGTAAAATTAAACAATATTTTATATTATCTTTATTTTCAACAAGTTAACTAAGCATTTTTTCTATTATTTCATTGCTTGTTTTCTGGATTATTTTATTGATTTATAGTACAATTTAAGCATATTTATATATGTATAAGTATTTTAATGTGTTTTTTGTAAGTATTTGATTTTACTACACTTTTTTATTACATGTTTTTTATCTAAAAACACAAAAATTCACGAGATTTTTAATCACAGGTCACCGTCATGCCAGCTAATGATACCGAAACAAAAACAGAGAAACGACAAACACAAACTGAATACGATTCATCAAGCATAAAAGTTTTAAAAGGTTTAGACGCAGTGCGTAAACGTCCGGGAATGTATATCGGCGATACCGACGATGGAACAGGATTGCATCACATGGTTTTTGAAGTTGTCGATAATTCCATTGATGAAGCTTTGGCCGGTGTTTGCACCAAAATTGAAGTGATCATTCACACTGATGGTTCAGTAACGGTAATTGATAATGGCCGTGGAATTCCAGTTGGCATTATTCCGGAAGAAGGTAAGTCAGCTGCAGAAGTTATTATGACAACACTTCATTCGGGAGGCAAATTTGACAGCAATTCTTACAAGGTTTCTGGTGGACTCCATGGCGTCGGTGTTTCAGTGGTAAATGCTTTATCGGAAAAATTGTGTTTAACTATCAAACAAAAAGATGGAAAAATATACCAGCAAATTTATCACCTCGGTGTGCCGGAAGGCGATTTAAAAATAATTGGCGCGACTGAAAGCGAGGGCGATACAGGAACTATAATCAACTTTTTACCAAGCCCGGAAGTTTTCAAAATCACAGAATTTCATTACGATATTTTAGCAAAACGTTTGCGCGAACTGTCGTTTTTAAATTCTGGCGTAAACATTCGCCTTTACGATGAGCGTACTGGCAAGGAAGATGTTTTTGCTTACGAAGGAGGCATTAGAGCCTTTGTCGAACATTTAAATAAAAATAAAATTGCGGTTAATAGCAGTATTTTTCACTTTATCGCTGAAAAAGACCAAACCACAGTTGAAGTTGCGCTGCAATGGAACGATGGTTTTCAGGAAACTATTTTTTGTTACACCAACAACATTCCGCAACGCGATGGCGGAACTCATTTAATTGGATTTCGCGCGGCTCTCACGCGCACTTTAAATCAATACATCGAATCAGAAGGCATTAGCAAAAAAGAAAAAATTTCCATGGTTGGTGATGATGCGCGCGAAGGTTTAACGGCCGTTTTGTCAGTCAAAATGCCGGATCCAAAATTTTCTTCGCAAACAAAAGAAAAATTAGTGTCATCAGAAGTACGCGCAGTTGTTGAATCTTTAGTCGCAGAAAAACTGCAGGAATTTTTATTGGAAAAACCCAAAGAAGCAAAAGCGATTGTTGCGAAAATGATTGACGCTGCAAGAGCGCGCGAAGCAGCACGCAAAGCTCGTGAGTTGGTGCGGCGTAAATCGGTAACAGACATCGCGGGATTGCCTGGTAAGTTGGCTGATTGTCAGGAGAGAGACCCGGCTAATTGTGAAGTTTATATTGTGGAAGGAGATTCTGCCGGCGGTTCTGCAAACCAAGGTCGCAATCGGCGTTATCAGGCAATTTTGCCGTTGCGTGGAAAAATTTTAAATGTGGAAAAAGCGCGCTTCGATAAGATGCTGGCGTCAGAAGAAATAGGCACTTTGATTTTGGCGCTTGGCTGCGGTATTGGTCGCGAAGAATATAATCCCGATAAATTACGCTATCATCACATCATAATCATGACAGATGCTGATGTTGACGGTTCGCACATTAGAACGTTATTGCTAACGTTTTTCTTTAGACAAATGCCGGAGTTAATCGAAAGAGGGCATGTTTATATTGCTCAGCCGCCATTGTATAAAGTGAAAAAGGGATCTCATGAGCAATATGTGAAAGACGATCAGGAACTGAATTCATATTTATTGCAGCTTGCCGTTGATGGTGCGAAATTATACGTGAATAAAGCTGCGCCGCCTATCATGGGAGCGAGTTTGGAAAATCTCCTCAATCAATTTAGCGCTGTTTGGGTTGGTATGTCGCGTTTAGCAAGGCGCTACCGCATTGAAATTTTGGAAAGTTTGCTTTATTTGCCACGTTTGTCTGTTGATAAATTATCCGATAGAGCTTACGTCGAGAATTGGGCGGCACTTTTGCAAAATTACTTAGATACTCACATGTCTTCGGAGATGTTGCGCTTTGTTGTGACAGTTAAGCAACTAGATGGCCGCAATATTTTTGTCCCTGAAATCACAGTTTATGTTCAAGGTGTTCCTGAAAGCTTTACTTTGCAACCGACGTTTTTCACGTCAACAGAATACAAACACATGGCTGATCTGGCCGATAAAATTGCCAATTTACTTGATAAAGATGCTTACATTGAACGCGGCAATAATAAAAAAGACATTAGCAGTTTTACCGAAGTATTTTCATGGCTTATGGTTGAAGCGAAGAAGGGCTTTAGCATTCAGCGTTATAAAGGCCTAGGCGAGATGAACCCTGATCAATTGTGGGAAACTACAATGAATCCTGATACGAGACGCCTGGTGCGAGTTAATATCGAAGATGCGGTTCGCGCCAATGAGATGTTTGATATTTTAATGGGTGACAGCGTTGAGCCGCGCAAAGAATTTATTCAGCGCAATGCATTGGAAGCGCTGAATTTGGATATTTGAGGGCATAAGCACATTAGCATAATTTTGTTTGCTGCATTATAATATTCACATTGATAATTTAAAAAAGGAGATCGATATATGGCAAATTACAAGCGCTTACTTGTTTCAGTTGAGTTAATTCCAAAATCTGATGAAGAACTAGTGAAAGCAGGACAGGAATTAGCGGCAAAATATGGTGCTGAATTATATTTAGTTCATGCAATTGAATACATGAGTAGTTATGGCGCTTCCTACGGAGTTGCAGTAACCGCAGAAATGGAAAATTTCTTATTGGAAAATGCACAAAAAGGAATAAGGGAATTAGGTAGTAGAATGAATATCCCTGAAGATCATCAAATATTGAAAATTGGTTTTGCAAAAGGTGTTATTTTAAATGCTGCTGATGAAATTGGTGCGGACATGATTGTAGTTGGCAGTCATGGCAGGCACGGTTTTAAAATATTACTTGGTTCAACTGCCAACGCAGTTTTGCATGGCGCAAAATGCGATGTGTTGGTGGTTCGATTTAAAGGTTAGTTTCAAAAAAATCTGAAAACGTCAAAAATAAAAAGGCGATTTGAAGTGCATAAATCGCTTTTTTTATGTGTTTATTTTTAAAAAAATCTCAATATTTATTTCCTTTCTTTACAATTTTTCTACTCTTGATTAGATTATATTTAATATTTTGTTTTTATTTTCAATTAGTTAAAGCGATCTCTGTCGTTTTCATATTTTTGACTCCTTGCGTTAGTTAAGCTTTACTTAAGATTTGTGTTATATAATTTAATAATCTAAATAATAAATCAGTGAATAAATAGTGATGGCAATATCGGAATTGGAACAACAAAAATCTGAACAACAACTCGATTTTTCCCAGGGTAATATAAGGCGCAAAGCTGCAGGTATTATCAAAGAGACATGGGAAAAAGAGGCGCGAGATATCATTGATCTTGCAATAATTCTTACTCGCTTATCCAAACATAGTTTAGATGTAAAGTTTGATCTAATGGGCACAAATTTTAGCAGAGTCTTTAGCAATGAAAGCAGTAACCCAGAACTTAAGCTCATACTCAGTGAACGATTAACACATGAACAACAATTATTATTACCAGGTCTTGAGCATGCAAAAAAAACTTCGCCTAAAGTATTTACACTAATAGCTCGATGTCATGGAGCAATAAAAGAAGATTTGGAGAAAAAATTAGTAGCACAGCTTATTAAAGATCCGGAATTATTTGATAGTAAATTGCTTGATAAGCTACGTGATCAGGGACATTGTTCTGGTATGACAAATGATTGGCTGACTAGAATGGCATTAGAGAATGAAAAAATTCCCGGTGTCAAAAAAAGGTGTGAAATTGCAGAAAATGAGAAAAATTCAGATGTAGAAAAAGGAAATACTATAGAAAGCTCAGAAGAAAAAGGTCCGGTTGCAGAATTAGCAGAGACTGATACGGCTATTGTAAAGTGGAAGCCTGGAGATATTTTAAAAAAAGAAGTTCTCCAAAAAGTTCTAGAACTCGCATCATCGTGGGTATTTCTTCAATCACCAAATATTTGTTTACCTGTCGAATCGTCGCAATTAGATAAAACAATGGAGGTCAAAGTTGGAGCGAATGTTATAAAACCTAAACTGCTTGCTTCTGTTGCTTTAGTTTGTTCGCAAGAAAATTTCTATCAAACAATCAGTAAATTTATTATACCGAATGTGATGATATTTATTGTTATTGCAGAACATGCTATTGGTATTTATCAGACTAAAAAAGGAATTTTCTGCTTTGATTGCAATCCTGGTTTATGGAAGTTGGAAGAAAATTTAAATCAGCGGTTGGAAAATATATTAAAAAAATATGTGCATGTAGCGCGTTTTCCAATAGCTATTGTAGCTTTTAGTTTTACCTACAATAAAGATTATTGCGCGGAAATTAGCTTGGAAGATTTGCTAAAAGATCAAGATCCTAAGGAGATAGTCGAAGTTGGTCGCTGTTATAATTGTACTTTATTTTTTTATGCCACGGTTATGGCTCTTGTTACATCCTTTAATTTTTTTTTAAAACACCAAACAAAAGATGTTCTTTTGCAATTAGTTGATTCTGTAGATTACGATCATTGTGATTGTTTGCAAAAGTTGATTGAACGCGGTCTCAATGGAATGTTGAAGCTATTAGTAAAAGCAGGTTTGGTAGATGTTAATGGCAAGATACCTGGTACTAATTATACTCTTTTAGAATGTGCTGCGAAGGAAGGATCTATTTATACTATGGATGCATTGGTTGCATGGGGTGCTAGAATTGTTATAGAAGGAGATATTTCTCACAATGATACTTTGATAAAAACAATATTTGCTCCCGATGCTTTTTTACATGACACAACATTGACAGCATTACGGCTTTTGGAAATGGATCCGAGATGGGCAGATACTGTTGATGCCAATGGGACAACGCCGCTTATGGCAGCTGCCCATTGTGGTAATATTAAGGTTATGGAAAGACTCATTGGCTTAAAGGCCGATGGCTTAGCAGTAGTCGATGTTAAGAAAAAAGACAATTATGGTTATGATGCATGGATGTTTGCTATTCAAGACAACAAGCAAGAAGCAATCGTTGTCCTTAAAGAACATGGTGCAACTTATGATTCACCAAATTTAATTCCATCATTTACATCTGCAGTAAAAACACAAAATAAATGTTTAATCGAAATCATTTTGGATAACCCTGAAACAGATGTTGATGCTTTGGATGACGAGAATCATTCAGCATTACATTATGTATTGTGCAACCATTTGGGTGACCCTGAATCAGAATGTTACTTAGCTGTAATGAAGCTTTTGGAAAAGGGAGCTGCTGATGTTAATCTCAAGGATGTTGTAGAACTAGATTTATCTAAATTAAAAGATACAAGTCTAAACCATGACTTAAAAGAAGCTTTTCGGAAATCTACAGCTTGCAGAAGCAAGTTTGAAGATGGGTTGAAGTTATTATTCAATATAAGTCAAAGTAAATCTAAGGTTATTGTAACAGGTTCGCAATTTGCTCGTGAATTTTCTGATGAATTTTTAGAGGCATTTAAACAATACCCTGCTTGTTTTGAATCGTTGTTGTATAGGCTTTTGACTAATCCCAAAATTATTTTAAAAAAATTTGGTATTTCCTTTGATGATTTGGTTTTAAGCAACCATATTTTTAGGAGAATTCTCAGCTGGTGTAATGATCATATTAAGGATTTTAGCAAGAATTCTTCTTTATTATTATTTTTAGGTGAATTAGCAACTCAAGGAAAATATATTAAGAATGAGGCTGCTCGAGGGCTATTAGAAAAAGCGCAGTCATTAGGAGATTTACCGAAACGGAAATACGATTTGAGCTTGCAGCTATTAGATTGTTTAGATGCTGTTGATGAGGTAAAAATAGAAGAAGAAAGTCGGGCAGTTGGACAAGTAACTGCAGTTTGATTTTAATTTCTTTATCAAAATCAATAACAAATTACGAATAAAGATTTGCTCCATGCAAACGCAACCATTTTTGTTTCAATTTATAATCAGGCATTATTTTTTTTACTTTATCCCAAAATTTTCGTGAGTGGTTTTTTTCACTAATATGAATCATTTCATGGACAATTACATAATCGATAATTTCCAAAGGAGCCATTGCTAATCGCCACGAGAAATTTAAAACGTTTTTATTACTGCATGATCCCCATCTTTTTTTGGCTGATGAAATTTTTATTGTTGAATGTCGAAGGCCGGTAATTTTATTGTAATGTTTAATGCGCTCCTCAATTATTTCTAATAACTTTTCCCCGTACCAATTTAGTAAGTGTTCTTTTGCATTTTGCAAAAAACAAATGGGGAAATTCAAAAATTCTGTTAAATGAATTTCTGAAGCATCAATAATTTTAAATTCGTAAAATTTTCCTAAAAATAAAAATAGCTCACCGTTGCTAAATTTCTTTGGTTTGTTTTTTTCTTGCCTATTTTTAATGAGTATTATATTTTTCGTAAGCCAAGGTTGCGCCTTAATTATAAAATCTCGAATATGTTTTTTTGGTGTACGCATTGGAGCGCGTAAGGTTATTTCACCAGCTTGTGATATCGTTATTGCTAATGTTTTACGTTTAGAAAAAATTATTTTAGCAGGATAGATTATTTCAATTTGTTGCGCATTTTCCATAAAAATGTCAGTAAAATTCCCCATCAATTGGTCAAAAAATATTTATATCATTCCGCATTTATTTAAGTAGATTATCAATATAGAAATTGCTGCTGGAGTTATTCCTGGAATCCGTGCAGCCTGCCCAATTGTTATAGGTTTTATGTGCATAAGCTTTTGTCGTACTTCATTTGATAGTCCCTTAATTAAATTATAATCGAAATTATCTGGAATTTTTGTTTCATTGTAGCTTTGATGTTTTTTTANNTTGTGCTATTTCAGGAATTGATTTTATTTTATCATTTATGAGAGTTCTGTCTATTCGTGATAGTATTTCGTAGTTGATTTCTGGACGCCGCAATAAATCCAGAGCTTTATATTCTTTTTCTAAAGGTTTTTGTAAAACTGTCTCTGCTTGCCGTCCGAGATCTGTATTTGGTTTTATTAAAATAGAACTCAGACGATTTTTTTCTGTTTCAAT